>JAEHCT010000220.1 GCA_020697635.1 Candidatus Bathyarchaeota archaeon | reverse complement strand
AAACGGTCGGATAGGCCGTCCAACGGCGTACACTCTCCTCAACGAGAGGTTAGCGGAAGAGTTCTCAGTCGTAGACACCAAGCCGGGCTTCGCTTGGGCTTTCGGCGAGGAGCTGAACCACGTCGCTACCAGCCTGAAGTACGACGTCAAGATCAACACATACGAGGAGGACGAAGGGGTGGAGGGGGCGGACCTTGTCGTGGTCTGCCCCGGTAAGCCCCGTATACCGGGGGTTCAGATGGATCGGAGGGACCTGGTCGCGGCGAACGCCGAGATCATCAACCACATAGCGGAGGTCATGCCTCCCCGCAACCCCGGGGCCAGGTGGGTTATAGTCACGAACCCCGTCGACGCCATGGCGACGCTCTTCCGGAGGGTCTCGGGGGCCGAGTTCGTCATAGGCACCGGGGATCACCCTGACACCCTCCGCTTCAGAACGAAGCTCTCCAGGGACCTCGGGGTACCGGTCTCGAGCGTCGAGGGGTTCGTCGGGGGCGAGCACGGGTCAGCCGCCTACCCCCTCTGGTCGACCGTCAGGATAGCGGGGGTGGCTCTGGACGACTACCTCTCGGAGACGGGTAAAGGCTTCGATAGGGAGGAGGTCGTGGGGTACGTGAGAGGCGTGTCCAAGAAGGTGGTGGACATCATCGGCGGGACTGAGGTGGGCCCCGCGTCTGGGTTCAGGGACATCGTGAGGTCTATCCTACAGGACAGGGGGGAGGTCTACAGCGTGGCTCAGCCCCTGAAGCTGCCGGGCATACCAGAGGAGGTGAATGTTAACGTGCCCACGCATGTGGGTTTGGAGCTGGGCCCCAACATGTGGGACACGCTCCCCGAGGAGGAGCAGGCCAACATAGTCGAGGCGGCAAAGGCGATACACGCTAACTATGTTACGGGTCTCGGGGCCGTCGGGAAAGCCTAAGACTTAGCCTAGGATCTCGCCCACCATTCCCGCCACTATCTCGGCGATGGCTGGGCTGCAGGTGAGACCCGGAGACTCGATGCCTACGAGGTTGATGACCCCGGGTAGCCCCCGGTCCTCCTCGTGTCTTATCACGAAGTCTCTGACGGGGTCGCCGGGGCCCTGGAGCTTGGCGCGGATTCCAGTCATGTCGGGGTGGAGGTCCTCCGGCTTCACCGACGGGAAGTACTTGACCACGTCACTCCAGAAGGGCATCTTCTCGCTCTCCACGGCGTAGTTGATCTCGTCGACGTAGAAGGCGTTGGGCCCGAACCTGAGGCGGCCGGTGAGGTCGGGGACGCTGTGTATGCCGAGGCTGACCGCGTCCAGGGGTGGCGGTGGGTATACCAGCATGAGGGCCGGCGGCTTCCCGGTGAGGCTGAAGTACTCTCCCTTGCTCCAGTGGATCCTGTAGCCGGCCTCGTCTATGTCGATGCCCGTCATGGCGGCGACACGGTCCGCGTAGAGGCCCGCGGAGTTGATGACCATCTCCGCTTCCACTTGGAAGGCCTCGCCTCCGCTCACCATGCTCACAACGTAGCCGCCCTTGGTCTGCTTTATGCCTGTGACCTCGGTGTCTAGGACGAGGGGGTCTGAGCCGGCCTTACGGCGGGCTTCTCTGTGGAAGTGGTCCATGAGGCCGTGGGCGTCCAGGATGCCGGTGGTGGGGCTGTGTATGGCGGCGTCGGCCTTTACGTTGGGCTCAAGCATGTGTACCCTGTCGGCGTCGATGAGCTCCAGGTCGCGTGCCCCTATGTCTCTGGCGTGCTTGATGATGCCCTCCAGCTGCTTGACCTCGGCCTCGCCGTTGGCGACGATGATCTTGCCGCATCGCTTGTAGGGGACCTTGTGCCTTTCACAGATCTCGTAGATCATGGGGTTGGCCTCGACGCAGAGCTCGGCCTTCAGTGAGTCCTTTGGGTAGTAGATGCCTGCGTGGATTACCTCGCTGTTCCTGCTGCTGGTGCCCTGGCCGTAGGTCTGCTCCCGTTCCAGAAGGTACATGTCCCGGTCCTTCGACGCTATCTCCGAGGCGATGGCGAGGCCGACGACGCCGGCGCCTATGACGACTATATCTATGTGGTCCAAGCTGAATCAGAAAAAGTGTTACCGGCAACTTAAAACTAATTCGTTGACCGCTGCATCGCACAAGGCTATTCTTGAGAACGTTTTTATCCGTTAAATCTAAACCTTGTACGGTGTGACTGGGAGAGACAGGCTGTATTACGTGCTTGGGGTGCTAGCCCTCTTGGTAGCGGTTTTCGTCGACAAGGACGCTTCCGACGCTCGGGAGCTGTTGGACGGCGCCGTTATCTTTTTTGCGCTGATGTTGGGAGCCGTGTTCGTTATCTACATAAACGAGAGGGGAGGCACGGGGCCCTACGTGCCTGGCTGACGAGAAAAGTGTCTACTTTACTTCCCTGTACCACTCCTCGGGGGCGCCGTCCTTCTCTGGGTCGTAGCCGCTGGGCAGCAGCTCCTCTATGCCCAGGATCTCGGTGATGAACACCTCGACTACTCCCTTTACGATGGTTCCCTCCGCCAGGTGGCCGCCCACGGTGGGCACGTCCCAGGCTCCGCCGATGACGTAGTGGATGGCGGGGAACGGCTCGGGTTCGCCGTCGACGAGCCTTGTGTGGATCATGCCGCTCATGGCTACGAGCATGGATAGGTTCTCGAAGCTGGCGGCTGACTCGTTGTGCCAGTTGCTCGGGTCGTGGGGGTCGGGGCACCACATGTACATCTTGGCTGGGCTGAAGCCGCCCATGAAGGCGGCGTGGATCTTGCCGAACCTGATGCCCTTGTCCTTGGCGAACCGCTGGATGGCCTTGAAGACGTCTGCGCCTGTGGTCATCCTTACTATGAACTCGCGGCCGCGCCTGCACTCGACGCTGTGGTACTCGGCGGGTTGGCCTGCTTCTCTCTCCCAGGGGTCCTTCATGTCTGTTCAGGCTTCCATGTGGGAGCGGCGGGATAAAACCTTTGAACGCTCTAGTTAACGATATATCCTAGTTGAGGCTCTTTCTTTTTTATGGATGTAACAGTTGACCCGTGTGGGGGGGAGGGTCACTGCAACTGCGTGGTCCTGGAGAGGATGCTGTATCTCACGGAGACGGAGGAGCCGGTCGACCCAGACGAGGTGAACATGTTGATCGAGTGTGTACAGGCGCGGGAGAGGCGACTGAGGGAGAGCCGACAGATGCTCGAG
>JAEHCT010000006.1 GCA_020697635.1 Candidatus Bathyarchaeota archaeon | reverse complement strand
TAAGGCAGAGGAGCAACGCAGACAGTCAGAGCATAAGATCGCCGTCTTGGAGGAGTTGCTGGGGCTCGAGAAAGAGAAGACCGAGAAGAAGACCCAGGTCGATAAGGACGCCATCAGGATAGAGGACGCGTCGAGGGCCCTGAACGTGGCCGAGGAAGCGAAGAAGAGGGTCGAGGGGCTCAGCGCCCAGATGCAGGAGTATCTGCCTGCCGAGGAAGCCCAGAAGCTGATGGCTGAGATACGAGCAGTGGCCCAGAGACTTGCAGACGCCAGACGGCAGTTCGAGCAGATACGTCAGTTGAAGGGGGAGGCGGAGACAAGGCTCGCCTCGCTGGAAGACTCTCAGCTGAAGATAGTTGGTCTCGAGCAGCGGCGACGCGATCTGGGACAAGCAAAGGAAGTGGCTCAAAGATACCAGAGGTACGGCGTCACGCTGATCATCGCCGGCTTCATCGGAGTGTTGGCTGGGTACCTGGTGAGCCCGCTGTTGTACGCCCTTGGGCTGGCCACCGTCGCGGGGGCCTACCTTTACTTCACGAACGACGTGCAGCGGATAGACGCCGAGCTCGACGAGGTTCAAGCCGAGAGAGACTCTATGCTCGGGGACATGGCGAGGATCGCCGACTACCAGAACCAGATCATCGGGATGAACGAAAGTTTGTCAAAGTCTGAGGCGAATGTCAGGGAGGAGGAGACGGGGCTCATCAACGCGGTCGGGAATCTCCCTGAAGAGCCACGGGACTACAGGTCACTGGTAATCCTCGACGACCCCTCATCCATCGAAGCACTCCGTGACGCCGTGCAGGAAGACACGCGTACCCTGACCAAGCTCAAGGCCGACGTCGAGAACTACGGCATCACGGCGGGTACGTATGATGAGAGGAAAACCAATCATGGAGCGCTCGAGGAGTCGATGAAGTCCCACCTCGACGCACTTAGCAGGCTCAACGAGCGGATATCCGAGAAACAGGAGGAGACAGGGGTCTCCGTGGACTCTGAGGCAGAGATCCGAAGCGAACACGAGGAAACCAGTAGGAAAATGACCGAGTTGGAGACGAGGCTCGAGTCAAACAGGGAGACGGCGGCGCTTAAACCCGGACTCCAGCGTAGCCTCGACGAGACTATACGATCCATCGAGAGACTGGACAACGAGGTTAATCGAAGCAAGGAGACCATGACCGCGCTTGGGAGTGAACACGACGTTGACCTGGGGCAGGAGCCGGAGATAGAGGCAGAGCACAGGAGAAAGCTACAGGAGTCGTCGAGGCTCGAGACAGAGCACCGGGAGCGAACCAGCGACATGGAGGAGGCCGCGGTGACTATGGAGCAGACCCGTCCGCTGAAGGAGGAGTACCCGGAGCTTCAGGAGACCCACGCCCGGGAGATATTTGACCTAGAGGCCATGCGCCGCGCCGTGAAGCTCCTCGATGCCACGAGGGACACCATCATGTCGGGCGTCAAGCAGAACGTCGAGAAGCACATGATGCAGTTCCTCCCCGCCCTCACCGACGACAGGTACAGTATGGCGCGGATAGACGAGGAGCGGTACGTCATAGAGGTCTACGACAGGGAGGCCAAGCACTGGCGCGGTAAAGGCGTCTTCAGCGGGGCCACCCAAGACCAGTTCAGCCTCGCCCTACGCCTGGCCTTCGCCATCAGCACCATCCCTTCCACGAGGGGCGCCCGCCCCGGGTTCATCTTCCTGGACGAGCCCCTTAGCGGCTTCGACGCCCAGAGGCGAACCGGCTTCATGATGCTGCTGAGGGACGAACTGAGCAGGTACTTCGACCAGATCATCGTCATAAGCCACATAGAGGCGCTTAGCGACGAGTTCCCGCACCACTGGCACCTGGACTCGGGGCAGCTCGTGGAAACGTAGGTGCAGCGGCAGCCCCCTCTCCGTTCACGGGTTGACGCGGAGCAGCCTCGCATGCGCTTCTCCGCCCCGGTTTCCCGCGAGCGCCAAACGTTCGGACTTAGGTTGCTCCCTCCCGGGCCTGGCCAGGTTCGCCCGTCGAGTGCCCAGTAGCGGCCCTACGGCCGTACACGGAGCAGCCGCCGGCCCCGCGGGGCAGGGCATCGACGAAGCGCAGTGCGTCTTACGCCGCGCGCCCCCGATCCCTTGGAAGGTTACTGACCCCTCTTGTAGCCCATTAGAGGCGTGGGGGCAGGGCTAGCTCCCCGGTCCTACCTACCGCTGCAACTATCACTCGCACAGGCATAGTAAAAACGTTGCGCGTGAAGACGCTCCTACCATCCAAGACTGGGCTATATAGGTACGAATCCGAACTTCGCCAGGCTCAGGCTTATGTTTGACAGGATCAGGGCTATGAAGCCGTAGGTAGCGATGCTCTGAAGGGTCTTGCCTCCCTCCAGCCTCTCCGTGTAGGTGCGCCACATCTGCCCACCGTCCAAGGGCCCGATGGGCAGCATGTTCATCATGGCCAGGTTTATGCCCACGAAGTATATCCAGTTGAGTAAGATTATCAGCTGCACGGGCATGGACCGCCCGAAGGCTATGAACACAGGTATCGTGAGAAGCCCCGTGACGAGGTTGATTACGCTGCCTATGGCGTAGATCCTCATCTTGGACATGAGGCCAGCCTGCTCCATGGACTCCTCGTCCGGCTCCACGGCGCCTCCGAAGGTTATCACCGCCAGCATCACGGCGGTGGACTTAACCTTGACGTCCTCGACGACGCACATGATGCCGTGGCCCAGCTCGTGGGTGAGTATTATGATGCCCGCGCCCAGGAGGAACCAGGGCATGCTGTCGATACTGACGGTGACCCCGGGTATGAGCGGCTGCACCGGCGACGCCTGCTCGGGGGCGAAGAAGAAGCTCCACAGGTTCTTGACCAGTATGTAGGTGATGAAGCTCACCTGGCCTACGCTGGCGGCGACGCCGATGTTCCCGATCACCTTCCAGAACCTGGGGCTCCACCCGGCCATCCGCTTCACGAGGTCGTTCAGCCTCGTCGACTTGTAGAGCGCGTAGTAGGGCTCCAAGACCCACCCCTTCTCGTCCAGCTTGAGCCTCTTCGCCGCGAGGTAGAAGACGGCCCACGCCACCAGGACGAGCGCCAGAGTCGCTGTGCTGCTTGAAGCCATGCAGCATATGTGACCGAGGCTTAACATATAAGGGGAACGCCCAAATGGTGAATATGGGGAAGCCTTGGACGAGATGCACGTAGATTACACGGAGGGCCGCTGGCGGCTACTACGGATGCTGAAGACCGAGGCGGAGGAGATGATGAGGCCCCTCCACGAGGCCTACATCGACGCCGTCGTCTACGGCAGCATAGCCCGAGGCGACGTGAGGGACGGCAGCGACATCGACATATGGATAACCAGCCCGCCGTCACCCACCATCGTCCAGGCTGTCCTCGAGAGACGTGGCATACGCATCCGTCGGAGAGAGATAATCCAGGCCACTCCCAGCTACGCCGCCAAGGCGTACCTCTACACGGAGCCCGACAGAGGCTACAGCCTCCCCCTCGTGGAGCTGAGGGCCAGCGAAGCAGAGTTCTACAGGTTCGCCGGCTCTCTAAGCTACCAGCGGCTCCAGACGGGGGCGAGGGCGCCCGGCGTGGACAAGAGGCTCATGCTGATAGAGCCGACGGAGACGGGGCACAAGGAGTCTACCATACAGGGGCGCGAGGGGCGTGTCGCCGGCCTCCTAGGAGTGGACATAAAGATCATTCAGGAGAGAGTTCGGACCCTCGAGAGGCGAGGAAAGGTGGGCAGGACAGGAGTCTACATCAAACGTGTTCTCGCTGACGACGAGGACTTCGGGGCGGTCTTCGAAGACCTGACCATGTCTAAGCCTGCGCTGCGTCGTAGAATGAGACAAAAAAGATGATAGAAAAAATATTTAGCTTAGATCTTTGAAGGATCTTATCTCTAGGCCTCGGGGGATGCGCACCCCCTCGGCGACGCGTTCGCCTATGAGGGTTTTTACATTCTTCTCGTTGGCGGCGTCGATGAGCCTCCCTGTGACTATGCCGTCGAACAGGACGACTCTCACGCCTTCGCTGTTCTTCAGCTTGTCCACGAGATCGCTGACAGGTATCCTGCCGGCCTGGCTTCCGTCTTCCTTCAGCATCACCGCCTCAAGGGTGCCGCGGAGCCCTTCAGCCATCCCAGCCAGCTCGTTTGAGACCACTACCTCCTCTATTTCGGTCTTGTTGGCGAGGGCCTCCCTTATCTCGTCGGGGGTTAGCTCCTCGACCTCCTTGCCTCGTGGTGCGCGTGCCACGTATTTGGGCTTCGCGACCTGGAGCATCTCCTGCAGTATGAGGTCTCCGCCCCTGTCGCCGTCGAGGAAGGCGGTTATCTCCTTCTTCCTTGCCAGATTCTTTATTGTGTTCGGCACCTTTACGCCTTCAAGGGCTATGACGCCTGTGATCCCGCTCTTTATGAGGTTGTTAACGTCTGCGCGTCCCTCGACGATGATGAGCTCTCTGCTTCTGCTTATGTCGGGGGTGGCCGCCAGCCTCTCCCGTCCATAGTGGACGGCCTTGACCTTCCGGTCTTCCTTCTGGACCTCGTCGAGGAGCTTCTCGATCTCGTGGCCTTCCTTGACCACCCACGCCTTCATGAGTTCCTTGGCTCTCGCCACTATCTGTGCGCGTTTCTCGCTGCGGACGTCCGTGATCTGCTCTATCTTCATCTTCGCGTCGCACGGACCCACCCTGTCCACGGTCTCCATGGCCGCCGCGACGACGGCGGTCTCGGCTCTGTCCAGGCTGCTGGGGGCCATCACTGTGCCGGTTGTCTTGTCTTTAGCGGATTTCAGCTCTATGTCGATCCTTCCGATCTTGCCTGATTTCTGCAGCTCCCTTAGCTCAAAGTCCTTGGGGAAGAGGCCTTCGGTCTGGCCGAATATGGCGCCGATGACGTCGTGCTTCTCCACGACGCCTTCCACCGTGAAGGTGGCCTTTATCACGTACTTCGCGCCAGGGAACTTTTCTGTGTCTTTCACCTATGATCATCTCTGTATTCTGTGCTCTAGTCACCCTTACCGCAGGGGCCCCCGGTCTACATTGGGACCTGCCCGGGCGTGATAGAATCAAACCCTTCCTTTTCCGATATGAGTGCAGGAGAACCGCATGCGTCGGGGTTCCCTGCCAGTGAGAGTGTACTTTGATGCAAGCGTCTTTTCTTACGCTCGTTTACATTGGCGGGGCCTCTAGATAAAAAGGTTCCCGAATCGGGTTATATTTATCTGCATATAATGAGGCTGATATGAGAGGTATAGGGTTGGGTGTAAAGGCCGCGGTCAACGGGTTCGGCAGGACCGGGCGCCTCGCCCTCAGGGCTGCCGTCGAGAAGGGTTCGCCTCTGGAGTTCGTGGCGGTCAACAGGGGGGATGCGGCATCCGTCGGCCATCTCTTGAAGTACGACAGCGTCCATGGGCGCGCACCGTTCACCGTCGAGTGGGACGAGGAGAACATATACGTTGACGGCAAACCCGTGAGGGTTCTCTACGAGAACGACGCGGAGAAGCTTCCCTGGAGAGAGCTGGGCGTGGAGCTCGTCATCGACGCCTCCAACCAGTACAGGAGCAAGGAGGAGGCGGGTAAGCACCTGAAGGCAGGCGCCAAGAAGGTGCTCGTCGCCGCGCCCGGGACGAACATGGACTGCACCATCGTGCTGGGGGTGAACGAGGACGTCTACGACAAGGAGAGACACCACGTAGTCTCCAACGCATCGTGCACCACAAACTGCCTAGCGACTGTAGCCAAGGTGCTCCACGACGGCTACGGCATAGAGTCCGGGTACATGTCGACGATCCACGCATACACTAACGCACAGAAGCTGCTGGATAAACACTCAAAGGATCAGAGGAGGGGACGCGCCGGCGCGTTGAGCATCATACCCACAAGCACGGGGGCCTCCGAGGCCATAGGGGAGGTCATGCCCGAGCTGAAGGGAAGGCTCGACGGCATGGCGTTCAGGGTGCCGACACCCGACGTGTCCATACTGGACTTGGTGGTCAACCTTGAGAAGCGGGCCGCCGTCGACGAGATCAACGCCTCGTTCAGGGCCTCTTCGGAGGGGGCTATGAAGGGGATAATGGGCTACTCTGAGGAGCCGCTGGTGTCGGTCGACTACGTGCACAGCCCCTACTCCTCGGTCGTGGACGCCTTGGAGACCAGGGTCAACGGCCGCATGGCTAAGGTGATCGCGTGGTACGACAACGAGTGGGGGTACTGCTGCAGGCTGGTAGACGTCGCCGAGATGATGCTGTAGCTACCTGGTAATGGTTAGCCGCCGCATCTTCTCAAGGTTCTCGGGCTTCTTCTCGAAGTATTTTACCACGGGCTCCAGGAGCTTGATCATGGCATCGGAGACCCCGTTCTTGAGGTCCAGCGGGTGCAGGTCACCCTTGGCGTAGGTCTGGGCCAGTTCCTCGAAGCTGTGGAACACGACGTCTCCGCCGAACTTCCTGGGCCGCTCCACCTCCAGCCTCCCTAGGTTGGGGAACACCACCATCCGCGCGTGGGCCAGCACCGGGTTATCCTCGACGACCTTCTCAGGACAGTAGGCCGCCCGGTACTTCTCCTTGACCTCCTTCGGGGTGTCGTTAATCCATATGGCGCCCTTGGCGACGCTCTTGCTCATCTTGTGCCGGATGCTCTGGTTTATGCCCTCGTCCTCGTCGAAGCTGCCGTTGAGTTCCGTCACCTGCAGGCCGGGTAGCAGAGGATTGTGGAGGCATACGGGGACCTTGAAGCCCAGCTTGGGCGCGGCCTCCCTTGCCAACATGTGGACCTTCCTCTGGTCCATCCCCGCGCAGACGCAGTCCAAGTCCATGTGGAAGATGTCGCTGGTCTGCATCGCCGGGTACAGGGCCCACGCCGTCTCCACGTCCGTCGTGTCGGCGCTTCTCCCCATGATGGGCATGGCTCGGAGGGTCCGCCTGAGGCTCGTGGACTTCATGACGCGGACCACCTTCTCCCAGTAGTCCTTGGTGTCCACCACGTCGGAGGCCCACAGGTACTCGACCCTGCCCTCGGGGAGACCCAGCGCCATGAAGCAGTCCTTGAAGTACTCCGCCGCGGTGGCCAAGTTCTCCATGACACCGCCCATCTTGTTGTTGATCCAGCCGTGCCACTCGGCGAGGTAGATTATGAAGTGGAAACCAGCGTCGACGTAGTCGCTCATCTTCTTTCCCACGATGAGGCCGGTTCCGGCGTGCATTATGCCGCTGGGCTCGAAGCCGACGTAGCCCCGCGGGTGGTCGTTCGTCTCTAGGAGGCTGCGGAGCTCATCGGCGGTGATGATCTCCTGCAGGTTACGTGATACGAGTTCGAGGCGGGTCTCTGTGTCCAAGTTGGTTCGCCAACAATTGCATACGTGCCGGGTTTTTATTAAGGGTATAGGGTAGCCTCAGCTGCCCCTCCCCGCTTCCCCGGCTAGCCTCCGCAGCTGGCCTAGGACGTGCCCCCTTATCTCTCCGGGTGTCCTGAGGGGCGCGACTATCCTGCCATCCTTGATCAGGGGCTTCAGAATGGGCTCCGTGTCCCCCTCGCACTCGCCGCACCTGGGCTGAGCCGCGTCGGCGGGCGTCACTATGTCGCTGAGGCACTCCTTGCACCTCCAGACCTGTTTCTTCCCGCCGAGCTTGCCCCGCTTGGCGTGGGGCACACCGTCGACCTCGACGATGTCCATGGCGAAGTCGAGGGTGGGCGCCCCGCTGACCCATGTCCCCACGCCGAAGGCGTCCGCCCCGGCCTCAGCTAGCTCCTTCACCGTGTCCTCGTTGAGGCCCCCCGACACGAATATCTTGACGCCCTCGTGGCCCCTGAGGTTCAGCTCCCACCGCACCTCCTTCACTATCTTGGGGAAGCTGCCACGCCTAGAGCTCGGGGTGTCGAGACGCACCCCGTACAGCCGTTCCCCGAGGGCCTCAGCGGCCATTATCGCTTCGGTCTTCTCGTCGTAGTAGGTGTCCACGAGTATGACCCGGGGGCTCTCGGGCTCGACCACCTCGTCGTACGCCTTCCACGCCTCTACCTGGTCGCCGAACGCTATCATGAGGGCGTGGGGCATGGTCCCGGTGGGCTGTAGGCCGCAGGTCTCGGCTCCGATGATGCTCGACACGCCGTCGAGGCCGCCGATGTAGCCGGCCCGGTCCATGGCGGGGGCCAGGGACGGGTGGATGCGCCTGACTCCGAACGCTATCACCGGCTTGTCCCCCGCGGCGACCCTGACGTACGCGGCTCTACTGGCGACCGCCGACTCCTGGCAGATGAAGCCGAGGAGCGGCGTCTCGTACTCGCAGAAGTCGTGGTACGTCCCCTCTATGGTGAGCACCGGGCTCCTGTATCCGAGGCTGTCCTCGCTGTGGAAGAGGCTGCCCTCCGGCATGCAGTGGATGTCCACGGGAAGCCCCTCGAATAGGCGTGCGACCTCCTCGACGCCGCACAGGACGCCCCATGGGTGGTTGTCGGGGGGCGAGCCTATGGTCACCTCCATGACGACCCGGATCTTATCCTTTCCCTTCGCCTCCAGTATCTTCTTGGTGCGCTGGAAGTATACGTCGGTGGTGCGTCCCCGCCTGATGTCCTCGCTGGACGCTATGTGGAAGCCCTTCATCGTGGCTCCCCCAGCAGTTCCTCGGCTTCACCCGAGTCGGTGAGCTCGGCGTCGTACATGCGTCTCATGAACGCGAGGCTCGTCTCCTGCTCCTCCGGCGTCAAAGCGTTGACGCAGTCGGTGGGGACCACGACCCTGTACCCCCTGAAGTAGGCGTCGGCGGCGGTGTGCTGTATGCAGATGTTCGTGAGCACCCCCGTGAGCACAACCGTGTCCACCTTGAGCTCCCGGAGCAGCGCGTCCAGCCCCGTGGCGAAGAACGCGCTGTATCTGCGCTTGTAGAGCCTGTGGTCGCCTTCCGCGGGGGCGAGCTCGGGCACCGCCTCCGCCTCGTCGCTGCCGGCGACGGCGTGGCTGCCCCACACATCGAACTCGTGGTCCACCCCTTCAAGGTGGGCGTCCGTGATGTAGACGACGGGCGAGCCGCTCCGCCTGGCTGCCTCGATGAGCCTCTTGATGTTCGGGACCACGGCTTGGGCGTGGGCTCCTCCCAGCCTCC
Source organism: Candidatus Bathyarchaeota archaeon (assembly GCA_020697635.1). Lineage (GTDB taxonomy): Archaea > Thermoproteota > Bathyarchaeia > TCS64 > TCS64 > RBG-16-57-9. The sequence continues at coordinate 8,437 of JAEHCT010000006.1, read as the reverse complement.
CCGTGACGAACTCCTTGATCATGTCTACTACGAGTAACGCTGTCTTCAACTCCATCGATATGAGCTACGGGATGCCTCCGTATAACTTTTTGAGGTTTGAGGGCGGGGTTCCCCTGTTCCCTGCACCAAACTTTCAGCCTCATCGAATCGGCGTCGCCGTACTCGGCTGAGCTCTCTCAGATGCAGTGTTTTGCGGGCCCCGCGCCTCCCCCGCCTGTACCATGCGTGGGTAACCCTCGAATCACAGCAAACCTCCGCGAGGGCCGTCAGCATGGGTGCGTCGATTGTCGACGGGGTGACTTGAACTAGGATATATGGAGTATAACCCTTACTGTTTTAGTTACGGGGCGGTCGAGTCACCGCTTCGATGGGCTACTCCAAAACAGGCCCCAGTCACTTCCTGTCATAGGGTGTCCAAGTTTCGGAGAAGTGGTCGTACCTCCATTTTGGCTCCTTCATTGCATGAAATTGTCTGAGGTGGTACCCTATCTCCTCTGAGGAGTATAGCTCGGGAAACTTGGCCCACGAGCCCTTAGTTTTAGACACGGGTATGGATTTGCACTCGGGGGCGGGCTCGTAGATGACCCGGCCGGTTCCTACCTTGGTGTATCTTAACGGGTAGCTCCTACAGACCAGGGGCTTTGTCTCGTGGATGCTGCACCTGTCGTCCCCGAGTTTCTCGCAGGGGGGCCGTTGTGCCTGTAGAGGAAGACTCTGAACCGTGGCGAGTTTGGGCTCTCCCCGTATCCGAGGAAGGAATAGACCTTGGACCCAGTGAAGAGGTGTTTCTCCCAGGGGAAAAGGGTGAGGCCGCTCCATTCACGAGTTATGAGGCTTCTGCAGCACTCGCCACACCGTAGGCAGTGGAAGGCGAAGCCCATATATCACATGTGGTTTGTTTCAACTTAGAATTTCAATATGTTTTGCCCCCGCCGAGGATGCGGAGGGGTGTCCCCTATGAATGGGGGTCACGTTGTCCGGAGGGTGATCCCGCCCACGCCGAGTGTGATGTTGAACTCCAACAAGGGTCCCTCTTCCTCTTCGTAGGCGTCATTTGCGTACTCGCTTCTACCGAAACCGCCTTTGACCTTGTAGATCTTGCCCAGGGCGTTGACGTGTGTCAACCCGCCCACTTTGAATAATGCCCTCGTATCCTTGTCAACGGTGATGTCGAAGCTTCCCACGCCGCCTTCTATCCTGACGTTGGCGTCCTCCTTGAGTTCGGCGCCTGTGAAATCTAGCCTCACCTCGCCAACGCCCCCGCCCACCTTCATCTCCCTGAAATTGGCGTTGAGGAGACCTGTGAGCCTGGTCTCTCCGACGCCTGTCTGGATGCTGACCATGTTGACGGTCTCGGGGTTGGGCTCCGAGAAGCCCAGCCTGTTCTGGCTCACACCTGTCTCTACGTCGAGCCCTTTGAGAGGTAGCCCGCCTAGGTCCCACTCGCCCCTCATTACCCCGGTCTTGACTCTGAGCCTGAAGGGCTTTGCTTTTCCCATCGTTATATTCCAGTCGTTGACGGGGCTCTCGAACGCCTGCCACGTCACCCTGGAGAGCTGCTTAACGGTAACACGGTTCTCGGTCTGAGTGATCTCGGGCTTCCACTCGGGCACATCGTAGCTTATGGTCCCCTCCAAGAGCTTTTCATCGCCGGGGCCAGCGGTTATGTTGCCCGCCACGGCGACGCTGAGTTCGAGAAGAGGGTTATCAGCCTCAGGGAAGGGGATGCTCAGCTCCTCGGTGACTAGAACGCCCTTCTTCTCCTTGAGGGACGCCCCGCACTCCGAGCAGAAGCGGTCATCTTCACCGACCTCGCTGCCACAGTTTGGACAGTACGGCATATCGATCAGATAAGGAAAGGACAAATGAGGTTAAAAAGAGGGAGGTCACAAGTGCTCCCTGAACCATCTCAGGATGTGTCCTAGTCTCTCCTCTCTGTGTTTGGGTTTCCCGCCTCGGCTAAGCTCGTGGTTCTCGCCGGGGAACCGGACAAGCTCCGTCTGTACGCCGTTGAGCTTGAGGGCGGTGAACCACTGCTCTCCCTCCGCCATGGGGCATCTGTAGTCCTCCTCGCTGTGGATGATGAGGCAAGGCGTCTTGACGTCGCCGGCGTAGTAGAGGGGACTGTGCCGCATCTGCTCGACGAGGTCTTCGCCCCAGTACGTCTTCCTGCCGCTGATGCTCTCGGGCTGCATGAACCCTATGTCGCTGACGCCGAACTTGCTCACCCAGTTGCAGATGCTGCGGCACGTCACCGCCGCCCTGAACCTGTCTGTGTGGCTGATGATCCAGTTGGTGGTGTAGCCGCCGTAGCTTCCGCCGGTTAGCCCGAGCCTCGTCTCGTCGATCCAAGGGTACCGCCTCATCGCCTCGTCGGTGAAGTCCATGAAGTCCTCGTAGTCCACCTCGCCGTAGTGCCTCATCACTGCCTGGGTGTACTCCTCCTCGTAGCCTGCGCTGCCCCGCGGGTTAGTGTATATTACAGCCCACCCCTCAGCCGCGAGTAGCTGGAACTCCTGGAACATGCCGTCGCCGTAGATTCCCCTAGGCCCTCCGTGCATCTCCAGCACACAGGGGTACGTCTTCCCTTCCTCCCAGCCAACTGGTTTAATGATCCAGCCTTCGACGACACGGCCCAGCCTGTTGGTGAAAGTGAAGCTCTCGGGCTCAACGAGTTCTAGGCCTTTGAGAAGCCTGTCGTTGAACTTGCTGAGCCGCTTCTCCTCGCCGTCCAGCAGATATAGTTCACAGAGACTGGTGGCGCTCATCGCGTTGAACGCTATCTTCGCGCCGTCCCCGCCGACGCTGAAACCGTCCACGACCCTGCCCCCGATGACCGTCTCTACCGTGTCGCCGTCTACCCCGATCTTGTAGACGTTGCAGTGCGGCGTGTCCGCGGTGAGGAAGTAGATGTGCTTCCCGTCGCCGCTCCACACGGCTCCCGGCTTGGGCGTAGAGACCCTTAGGTCGCTGCCTACTCCCATGTCGAGGCTCCGGTCGAAGCCTTCCGTCAGGCATCGTTTCTCGCCGCCGACACTCGGCATGAGGTACAGGTCGTAGTCCACGGCGAGCTCCTCTGGCTGGTCGTGGCCGATGAAGGCGATGGACTCTCCGTCTGGGCTGTAGCTCAGGCTCACGATGGCGCAGTCGCCTCCTGTTATCTTCTCCGGGTCCCCGCCCTTGACGGGAATCCTGTATACGTCCCAGACCCTGCTGGTGTCCGCGTCGGGCTCCTTGTTGGTGATGAACGCAATCTCCTTGCCGTCCGGACTCCACTCGGCATACTCTACGTCGAACTCTCCGTCCGTGAGCTGCTTGGGCTTCCGCCCCGGCCTGACGGTGAAGAGATGGGTTCTCCTCCCCTCGAAGAAACCCATGGCGTTGAACTTGTACCTGATCCGCTTGATCACCTTGACGTCGGTGTCCTCGGGCTTCTCCTCTGTCCAGGCCCTGCTTGTGAAGAGGATGTCCCTGCCGTTGGGCGCCCACCTGGGGCTGCCTACGCCCTCCTCGGTCTCCGCCACAAGCGTGGCCTCGCCGCCCCGCAGCGGTATCACGTATAGCTGGGTCTTCTTCTCGGGCTCCCTGTCCCTTGACAGGAACAGTAGCTTAGAGCCGTCTGGACACCATCTAGGGTTAGTGTCGCTGCCCTGGCCGTGGGTGAACTGGCTGAGGGTGCCTGTCCCTGGCTCCGCCATCCAGATGTGGCGATCGTACCTGTCATCTTCGTCGTCTATGGCGCTGAGCACGAAGGCGATCATAGAGCCATCCGGGTTTATCTGGGGGTCCGAGACGAACTTGACTCTCCTCAGGTCCTCGACCTTTATCCTGCGGTTAGTCATACTGCATCGGAATGGAATAGGGAGTTCAACGAGTTAAGATTTCAGCTATGGAAGCCGCCCAGCCGCCTCCAGCCTGTCTGCGACGTCCGTCAATCCGAGGGAGACCAGTGTCTCCCTGGTCTGCCACCCCGTCTCGAGGTCCCAGCCGTGGAGACCGTAGTACTCGTCGAGCATATGCTCCCACTTCTCGTGGTCTATACGTTCCCCGGCGTATGGGCCGGACTTGACCGGCTCCTCCCAGTACCTCTTAGGCGGGTAGTCGTCTCGTCTCGTGAAGCCGCCGTGGAGGGTGTTGAACGCCTTCTCCAAGTTGTGTACCTGTAGCCCCATCCGCGTGAACCTCTCCACGTCGAGGTTCATCCCCGTGAGGCTTGACGTCAGTTCCGCGAGGTGGTGGGCCGCGTGCCCTGAGGCCTCGGTCTCCCATGAGAGGAGGCCGTTGTTGTAGAGGCAGGTGCCCGTCATGTCGAGGATGGCCTTGTACTGCTCCTGCATGTACACCATCCATGGCACGCTGTCGTAGCTGAGAAACCGTTCGGGGCTGAACGAGTGGATGGCGCCCCTGAGATGCCGTCCAGCGGCTGGGGAGGTCACTACGCCGAAGCCCCAGCCCTTGCTTACCCTTATCCCGTCCACGCTGTCTTGGCCTTTGATGTGGACGGCGAACTCATCCGAGCCCCCGCCCAGCCTCTCGGCGGCGGCCTTGACGCCGTCCGCCAGGAAGCCGCCGAAGCCCTCCCTGTACGCCAGCTTCTCCAGGAGGGATATGACCGCGTCGTGGTTGCCCCACGTCAGCTCTAGGCCGTCGGTGTCCTCCTCGGTGAGGAGCCCCTTCTCGTAGCACTCGAAGGCCCAACCGATGACCACGGAGGCGTTGTCGCCATCGAGGCCCAGCTGGTTCGTCAGTAGATGGGCCTTTATCGCCGCCTCAGGGTCGTCGCAGTCCACCCGTGTGCAGAAGCTGTTGCTGCTGTTGTTCCACCAGCCCTCCCCCTCCACCTTGTAAGGGCCGTCGGGGACCACCATCCAAGGCATGCAGCCGACGGGGCAGCCGAAGCAGGCGAGAATCTTCTTCCTGTAAGGCTTGATGGTGTCCCCCGCCACCCTCTTGATCTTCTCGGGGTCCCAGTAGTCGTCCTGGCCGTTCCTGACCGGCCTGAACCCGGCCTCCCACGCCGGGCTGCCGTAGACGCTCTCGACGCCGTAATATCCGTCCTCCCTGTACAGCTTGGCCTTCGGGAACTGCTCTATCTTCCTCCTGGCGGAGTCCACCGCCTCGATGAACCTCTCGGGCTCTGCCACGGTGACTGGCAGAATTCCCCTGGTCGCGACCGCCTTGAGGTTCTTGCTTCCCATGACGGCGCCCACGCCTGAGCCGCCCGCCGCCTTGGCTCTGTCTGAGATTATGCACGCCGACTTCACCTGGTTTTCGCCGGCTGGGCCTATGCCTATGACGCGGACTTCGTTGTCGTTTCGGCTGGACCGGATGGCTCTCTCCGTGTCCCACGTGGTCTTGCCCCAGAGCCCCCCGGCGTCCACGAGTTCGGCCTCTCCGTCGCTGAGCCACAGGTAGACCGGGTTCTCCGCTCTGCCTGTTACGACAAGGTTGTCGTAGCCGGCGTACTTCATCTCTGCGCCTAAGTGGCCGCCGCAGTTGGCGGAGCCGACGCCTCCCGTGAAGGGGCTCTTCGTGTCTATTGACACCCTGGAGCAGAAGGGTGAGAGGGTGCCCACGAGGGGGCCGACACCGAAGAGGAGCATGTTCTCCGGGTCGAGGGGCTTGACTGAGGGGCTCAGCTCGTCGAACAGAATACGGGCGTTGACTCCTCTGCCTCCGACGTATCTCTCGGCGTACCTAATGGTGGGCTCCTCCGTGATCCTCCCCTCGGTGAGGTCGACGCGGAGTATTCTACCAGCGTAGCCGTGGGGCTTCACCGTGACACCTTCCTAGCGCCGCAGGCGCAGTACTTGACGCAGAGCGGCGTCTCCTCCCCCTCGCAGAGATCACAAGTCGAGTCCATAGACAGCGTGATCACTGCTGTGTCGTTGTCCCTCGATACACGGGTGCTGCTGCGCGACGGGCTGAACATCCTGTGCCCGGTGCGATGGAACGAGCAAGCTGATTCGCATATGCGGCAGCCCTGACACCTCTGGGGGTCAAGAAGAATCAACGCGATCGGAAACCGTGAGGAGAGTCCAAATATAAGATTTTGGAGAAAAGGTCACTCCTTGAGAAGCCAGTAGAGCAGCCCCTTCTGGGCATGCATCCTGTTCTCGGCCTGGTCCATCACCACGGACTGGGGCGAGTCCATGACCTCGCTGGTTAGCTCCAGCCCCCTGTGGGCGGGCAGGCAATGCATAACGATACAGTCGGGCTTGGCCTTCTTGACCAGCTCCGTGTTCACCTGGTAGGGGGGGAACATCGTCATACGCTTCTGCTTCTCCTCCTCCATTCCTGCGCTGACCCAGACGTCGGTGTAGATGACGTCGGCGTCCCTCACTCCCGTCGAGGAGTTGTGGTCTACCTTGACGCTGCCTTTGTTGGCCTTGACTTTCTCGAGGAGCTCGGGGCTCGGGCTGTACTGGGGGTCGTCCGGGCAGACTATGGTGACGTTCATCCCCATGCTGGTGCACCCGATGATTGTGGACGCCGCCGTGTTGCAACCGCCGTCGCCCACGTAGGCGATGTTCAGGCCGGCCAGGCCGCCTTTCTTCTCCTGGATGGTGAGGAGGTCGGCCATGTTCTGGCACGGGTGGTACAGCTCGGTCATGCCGTTGATGACGGGCACCGTCGCCGACTCCCCCATCTTCTCCATGGCCTCCTGGCTCAGCACCCGGGCCATGATGCAGCTGCTGTATCTGCTGAGCACCGCCACGCCGTCCCCCAGGGTCTCGCTCCTGCTGAACCCGCCCTCCGAGACGCCGTAGAAGATGGCGTGGCCTCCTAGCCCGCTCATCCCCGCCTCGAAGCTAATCCTAGTGCGTAAGGACGGCAGCTCGAAAAGCATTATGAGGGTCTTGCCCTCCAATGCGTGCAGGTACTTCTCCGGGCTGCCCTTAATCTCGGCGGAAAGGCTGAGCACCTCGCCCAGCTCCTCGCTGGACAGGTCGAAGTCACTTAGTACGTGTTTCAAGTCACTCACTTTTAATTGATTCAGAGTTGATCATACCACGCCGCCGGGTTATATCATTTACGGCATAAAAGCCATAAAAATATGCAGTGTTGTCCCAGTTGTTGCATCTATATTGCGTGCTCTTACCCCAGCCCCACCACGGGATGAGGTCCTGCTTCTCCAACCAGTACATGAACAACATTATGAACATGAAGCCCACAAAGAAGACGACCCCCTCCATAACGTCATCCAGGTTAGAGAAGTCCCTCCCGGAGAAAGCACCTGCTAAAAGGATGACGACACCGGTGATGTAGCAGGCGGCGGCTCTCCTGTTCAACCCAAATATGGAAGAAGGGTTAGTTTCTATTTAAGGTACTTGTCGAACCACCGGAGCATGTGCCTGAACCGCTCCTCCCTGTGCTTGGGCTTCCCGCTCCTGCTCAGCTCATGGCTCTCCCCCGGGAACCTGACCAGCTCCGTGTCGACGCCCAGCTCCTTGAGGGCGACGAAGAACTCCTCGGCCTGCTGTATGGTGCACCGCAGATCGTTCTCGCTGTGGATGAACAGCGTCGGGGTCTTCACTTTCTCCGCGTGCCTCAGGGGACTCTGGCTGAGGAGCTTCTCCTCGTCGCGCCACGGGTACCCCACGTTGCCCGACTCGCCGTGCTTGTAGCCGAGGTCGCTGTAGCCGTGGTGGCTGAGCCTGTTGCATGTGCTGCGGCAGGCCACCGCCGCCCTGAACGTGTCGGTCTGGGTTATGATCCAGTTGGTAAGGTATCCGCCGTAGCTGCCGCCGGTGACCCCGAGCCTCTCCCCGTCGATGAAGCCGTACCGTTCGACGGCGTCCCGGGTGAAGCCCATCACGTCCCTGTAGTCGACGGTGCCGTGGCGGCCGTTCAGGGTCGCGCCGTATTCCTCGCCGTAGCCGCCGCTGCCCCGAGGATTGGTGTATATGACGCAGTAGTCAGCCGACGTGAGGAGCTGGAACTCCTTATAGATGCCGTCACCGTAGATGCTTAGGGGGCCGCCGTGTATCTCCAGGATTGTCGGGTACTTTTCTCCATCCGTGTAGCCGACTGGCTTCATGACCCAGCCGTCTATCTCCATGTCCTCCTCGTTGACCCAGGTATAGTGCTCCGGCTCCACGATGCTCAGACGTTTGAGGAGTCGGTCGTTGAACTTCGTGGCCTTCCTCTCTCCTTTTGTGTCCCTGACCCATACCTCGCATGGGTGGGTCGCCTTCATGGCGTTGTAGACGAGGACTGATTCATCCCTAGAGAGGCTGAAGCCGTCCACGGATCGCTCGGAGGTGAGCCGAGTTACCTCGCAGGTCTCCTTGCTTACCCTGTAGACGTTGGCTGTAGGCACCTCACCGGTGAGGAAGTAGATGGACTCGCCGTCCTTCGACCACACGGGCCCCGGGCTCGGCGTCGAGAAACGGAGGTCGCTGCCGATTCCCCTGCCGATGCTCCTGTCGAAGCC
>JAEHCT010000219.1 GCA_020697635.1 Candidatus Bathyarchaeota archaeon | reverse complement strand
TGAGCGTTACGCCTTGGCCAGCGCCTTGGCGCACGAGTCCTCTAGCCACGTCGTGCCGGATAGGGGGCTCCGGGAGGCTCTGGCGGACGCTACCACACACCCGGTGTGGGGCTACCTCTTCATGGTAGCCAGCATACTCACCATTTTCTTCGTGATATTCAGCTTCGGGGACTGGCTGGCCGGGGCGCTGGACGAGGCTTTCACTGGGGTTAAGATGGTTTTCTTCAACGCCTTAGGGCCGGGGCCTGCGGCGACGTTCATATGGGACGCCGTTATCGATGGCTTCATCGGGGGAGTCGTGGTCGCGCTGCCCTACATCGGTCCCTTCTATCTGGTGCTCTCGGTGCTGGAGGACTCGGGGTACTTGGCCAGGGTCGCGTTCCTCATGGACTCCGCGATGCACGCCATAGGCCTCCACGGCAAGGGCTTCATCCCCGTGATGCTGGGCTTCGGCTGCAACGTGCCAGCCGTCTTGGGGGCTCGCATTATGGAGACGGAGCGGGAGAGGCTCATCTGCGCCTTCGTCGCGAGCCTGGTTCCCTGCGCGGCCCGCAGCATAGTGATCATGGGGCTCGTGGCCTCCTACGTGGGGTTCAGGTGGGCGCTGCTGCTGTACCTCATCGACTTCGTGTTGATCTTCGTCCTCGGCAGGATCGCGTACAGGGTGGCGCCCGACGAGCCCGTGGGGCTGATAATGGAGATACCGGGTTACAGGATGCCGTCGCTGAAGACGGCAGCCCAGCGCACCTGGTTCAGGCTCAGGGGCTTTGTCTACGAGGCATTCCCCATAATGGTGGCCGGCAACTTCGTGATACAGGTGGCGGCGATGCTCGGCGTCCTTGGTGTGATCGAAGGTTGGATGAGCCCCGTCACTGTGGGCTGGCTTGGGCTGCCTTCGGCCGCCGGGGTGGTTCTCATCTTTGGGGTGCTCAGGAAGGAGCTTACCCTCATACTTCTGGGGAGTCTGCTGGGGGGGAACGACTTCTCGTTGTTCCTGTCTCCTGTTCAGATGTTTGTCTTCGCTTTTGTGGTCATGGTATATGTGCCCTGTATCTCGACTATTGCAGCGCTGGTGAAGGAGTTCGGGTACAGGGCTGCGGCGTTGATCAGCGCCGTCGAGGTTTTCACCGCCGTGCTGCTGGGGGGAGTCATATTACGGGTATTACTGGTCCTGGGGCTGCCGGTGTAATACACGGGTATTAAGCGGGTAGAAGGGCTACAGCCGGGGGTTCATGTGGGTGATCCTTGGGTTACTGGGATCGTTGTTGTCTATGACGATGTCGGCCTTCCTCTGGGGCGCAGAGTGTATGTGGTACAGCTTCTGCCCTGGGACGTACCTGTTCATGTAGAGCTCCTCGACCTCGGAGGCGTTACTCGCCCTCTCTAGGCCTCGGCGCAGCGACTCCCGGAATGTGATGTCTAGGTATATCTTCAGGTCCCACAGGCGTTCAAGCTCGGGCCTGAGGAGGAAGACTCCGTCGAAGAGGAGTACGGCGTTGCTGCTCGCCTTCTTGAAGGGCACGTCGAGTCTCTGGTCGAGACTGTGGTCGAAGGCCTTGTCCATGTAGACCAGGCTTCCGCCGGGCCCTAATGGCAGGAGGAGGTAGTCGAGGAGCACCCTGTAGTTGAAGCTGTCCAGGTAGTAGCCCTCGGGGTCCATCCTTCCACGGGCGTGTCTCATCCTAAGGGGGTTGTGGAACCAGTCCATGCTTGACCGGATGACGTCGCGTCCCCTCTCCTCGAGCATGGGATGAAGCTCGTCGGCGAAGACGGTCTTACCGGCGGCGTCGACGCCGTCTACCGCGACCCTGACGGGGTGGCGTCGCTGGATGCTGTTGATCATCTCGGCGATACCCTTGAGGAGGGTCTTTCGGTCCACCAATTCTTTTCCTCTTACCAATTATCGTTGAGCCTAGTAAAATCATTAATGTATTGTGGTCGGCTCAGAGCCCGTTGCACACGGGTCTCGGGTCTCTTATTCAGGAGGCTACACCGTTCCGTACTTCTTGTAGACATCGTAGAGGCCTGCGCCTTTTCTGAGCTCGTCCCGGGTCTTGGTCTCCCGTTCAACTACGTCAAGAGCCTTCGCCACTACCTCCTCGGCGACGCCGGAGGGCACGACGACTACGCCGTCGACGTCCGCCACCACGAGGTCGCCCTGCTCCACGTGGACGCCGCCTATCTCGACCGGGCAGCTGTGATCCACTGCGATGACGCGGCCCTTGCTGCTTGTGGGGCGGATGCCTTTGGCGAAGACGGGGAACCCCATCTCCCTGATGAGCCGGACGTCCCGGGTCAACCCGTCTATGATCGCGCCGTTGGCGCCCCGATGCTTGGCCGCCGTGGAGAGCAGCTCGCCCCAGAGGGCTGCTCGTTCGCTGCCGTTGCTGCAGACCATCATCACGTCGTCCTCCTTCAGGCTGTCGATGGCCTGGAACTGGAGGGTGAACGTGTCTTTCTCGGTGTCGTATTGGTCCGTCATGAGCATGGTGAAGGCCCTGCCCACGGCCACCATGTCGTCGCTCAGGGGCCTGATGTCGCTCGTCATGGCCTGGCCGTGGACTCCCATGCCGTCGAGGACGTCGCTGATGACGCTGCTGTTCAGCTTCTCCCGGATGAGTTCGTAGTCAACCATGGTTGTCACTCATCCAATGAGCGGTCAACCGCTAAATGGTTATTCATAACTTTTTAACAGCCTCAGACCACTATGGTTCGATCACCCTTGGAGGAGTACTACGAGACCAACAGGAGGCGCTGGGACGAGCTGGTGGACATACACGCCAAGTCAGACGAATACGACATGGAGGGCTTCCTCGCCGGGAAGAACAGCCTCCACGACGTCGAGCTGGAGGCTCTGGGAGACGTCGAGGGGAAGAGCCTCCTGCACCTCCAGTGCCACTTCGGGCTGGACACTCTGAGCTGGGCGAGGCTGGGCGCCAGGGTGACGGGTGTGGACTTCAGCGAGTCCGCCATCGAGCTGGCCAGGCAGATAGCTGGTAGGATCGGCGTCGACGCCGAGTTCATCTGCAGCAACGTCTACGATCTCCCCGAGGTCCATGAGGGGCTGTACGATATCGTGTTCACCAGCATCGGGGTCCTGTGCTGGCTCAAGGACATCCGGGGGTGGGGCAGGATCGTAGCCCGCTACCTGAAGCCTGGGGGCGTTTTTCTGCTGGTGGAGTCCC
>JAEHCT010000218.1 GCA_020697635.1 Candidatus Bathyarchaeota archaeon | reverse complement strand
TCCGGCTTCCTTGGCCTCCCAAGGCCATATCTCTGGTACTGGGTTGGCGCACGCGAACACTATAGAGTCATTGGCCATCACTTCAACGTCCTCTTTTTTTATCGTCCCTGGGCCCGGCTTGGAGGCTGCGATCATTATGTCGCTTCCATCCGCCGCCTCCTTGATGCCTCCCTCGACGTTATCGGGGTTCGTCTCCATAGCGATGGGCCACTTGTAGGTGTCTTTTACGTCATCTCTGTAGGTCCCTAACGTGCCCCTGCTGTCAACCAAGATGATGTTCTTCGGGTCAACCCCCGCCGCTTTTAAAATATAATACGTCCTCGTGTTAGCAGAACCAGCACCGACTAGGGTAAACTTCGCCTCAGACAGCTTCTTGCCTACGAATTTGAGGGCGTTGATCGTCCCCGCAAGGCAGATGGCGGCCGTGCCCTGCTGGTCGTCGTGCCAGACAGGTATAGGCATCTCGGCCCGGAGCTTCTCGAGAATATAGAAACACTTTGGGTTCGAGAGGTCCTCGAGGTTGATTCCTCCGAAGCTGGGCTCTATCCACTTCACGGCCTGAATGACTTCGTCAGGGTCCTTGGTGGACAGGCATATAGGGAACGCGTCCACTCCTCCCAGGTACTTGAATATGAGGGCCTTGCCCTCCATCACCGGCAAGCCGGCTTGGCCGCCGATGTCCCCAAGCCCAAGCACGCGTGTCCCGTCGCTGACGACAGCGACATAGTTCCACTTGCTGGTTAGCTCATAGGCCTTCTCCTTATCTTTCTCAATCTGGAGACAGGCTTCAGCTACCCCAGGCGTGTACCATATGTTGAAGTCCTGTAGGCTCCGTATGGTACATTTGGGCATGACCTCCACCTTCCCTTGGTAGAAAGCATGGTAGTCTGGGGCAATATCCTTCCACTTAGACGCTTTTTTGAGTTCATTTGTGTCGGCACTCAAATCAAATCGTGAAGAAATAACCCCTATTAGCTATTTAAGCTATAATTATCTGTTCAAGTAGTCTAAGTTATATAAATAATTAAAAAATTAGTTATATTCCTCTAGGAGGCTTTCCCTGACGTCGTCCTCGAGGGGTCCCTCGCCGTTCACGATGTCGTGGAACGTCTTGAAGACGCGCTCCAGCTTGCGCCAGTCCGGGACGTATGCTCTGCTAAACCATATCCTGCTGCTGTCCACGTCGTCGTCCTCTACCTCCCACCGGTACTCGTCTATCCGCTCCTCGCTAATCACGTGCGCATGTCCGTATGGCCCCTCATGCGCAGGCGCCTCCAGCATCATAACGCCGTCGGCTCCGTGGGCGAAGGCGTACAGGATGTGCTCCTTCTTTAGACGCGCCATGCTGGGCAGCGATATGATCCTTACGCTGCTCGGGTAGGTCAGACGGGCGAGCCCCGCCAGATCGACAGCCGTGTACGCCACCTCCTGCTCGACGAACGCGATTATCTTCAGCTCTGCGTCGCTTTTCTCGAGTGCCCCCTTGATGTTCGCCTTGAGCTGGGCGTCGCTGAGTCCATGCTGGTCTAATGCGTCCCGTGGGCAGGCGGGGATGCATGCCCCGCAGCCGCTGCACATGATATCGTTTATGACAGGCTTCCCGTTCTCCATAGTGATCGCGTTCTCGGGGCAGACCTCGACGCACGCATCGCAGCCATCACAGGCCGCCGGGTCGGCGAGGAAAGCCCTGTTGGGCTCGATGACGCGGTCACCGCTGAGGAAGTTCACCACCTTCATGGCGGCGCCTTCGGCCTCGGCGGTTGTGCTCTGGATGTCCTTGGGCCCTATTATCACGCCGGCGGCGTAGATGCCGTCGCGCTTGGTGCTCACGGGGTCCAGCTTGGGGTGCCGCTCGAGAATGAACTGGTCCTCGTCAGCCGGCACGCGCAGCGTCTCTGCGAGCCTCAGAGTCTCCTCCGTCGTGACCATCGGCGGCGCCAGTACGACGAGGTCGACCGGGTTCTCTACCATGCGGTTGAGCATCATGTCCTCGCTGCAGACCAGCACCTGATCGCCCTCGGGCACGATCTCCGTGACCTTGCCCTTTACGAACATGGCCCCCTTCTCCTGTGTGGTCCTGTAGAACTCCTCGTACCGCCTACCCGGAGCCCTGACGTCGATATAGTGTATCCAGACATCCAAGCCCCTGTCGCGTAGGAGCTGCGCCTGCTTTAGGCTGTACAGGCAGCACACTCGGCTGCAGTAGGGCCGCCCCACTTCGGTGTCCCTGCTTCCCGCGCAGAGGACGTAGGCGACGCTCTTGACCTCTTTCCCTGTCTCGGGTACGATTATCTGGCTGCCCGTTGGGCCGTTGACGTCGAGGATACGCTCCATCTCCAGGCTCGTGATCACGTTCGGGTAGACGCCGTAGCCGTACTGGGGTAGCCCGCTCAGGTCGTATAGTTCGAAGCCCGTGGCGAGTACTATGGCTCCCACGTTGAGTTCGATCTCCTTGCCGGGGTCGTTGACGTCGATGGCTCCAGCCGGGCACGCCTTCTCGCATGCGCCGCATCTGAGGCATGCGTCGTAGTCTATCGTGTATATGCTGGGCACCGCTTGAGGGAACGGCCTGTAGATGGCCTTCCGCTCGCTGAGGCCTTGGTTGTACTCGTCCTTCGCCTTCCCCGGGCAAACCGTGTTGCATGAGCCGCAGCCTATGCATTTCACGGGGTCGACGCCCCGCGGCTTGACCCAGACCTTAACCTTGAAGTCGCCTGGGACTCCCTCGATCTCCTTGACCTCGCTGTAGCTGAGGAGCTCGATGTTCTGGCTCTGGCTCACCTGCGCCATCTTTGGCGTGAGTATGCACTGACTGCAGTCGAGGGTCGGGAAGACCTTGGGGAACTGGATCATGTGGCCACCGATGCTTGCGCTCTTCTCGACCAGGTGAACCTTCATACCATACTCGCTGAGCCGGAGGCTCGTGGTGATACCGGCGACTCCTCCGCCGATGACCAGCGCCTCAGGGACGACCTCCATCTTCTTGGACTCCAGAGGAACCGATTCCTTCGCCCTCGAGATCGCCCCCCTTATAAGGTCTAGCGCCTTCTGGGTGGCGCCCTCGTGGTCGTTCTTGTGGACCCAGCTGCAGTGCTCCCTGATGTTAACCATCTCGAGGAACGCGGGGTTCAGCCCCTTCTCCTCGAGGTTGCTTAGGAACGTGGTCCTGTGCATCTTGGGGGTGCAGCAGGCGAGCACGACTCTGTCGAGCC
>JAEHCT010000217.1 GCA_020697635.1 Candidatus Bathyarchaeota archaeon | reverse complement strand
TGGGCTCTGTAGCCGAGGCTCCGGGTGAGCTTGTCGCTGGGGACGCCCATGTAGTGCTTGACGCATGCAGTGACGCCGTAGATCATGTGGGTCTTAAGCACAGGCACGTTGATGACCTTTAGCCTATCCACGTCGTAGTCGTCCGACTCAGGCAAGTATACTCCGTGCTTGAAGCTGACGCGTGTGCCGTAGGGGGTCGTGAACTTGGGGTATGAGACCATGGTGCCGGTGGATGTGATCACGCTGGTGCTCACGACGTAGCCGTCCTCTATGTCGCCCTCCGCATACTCCTGCACGACGTTTGTGGTGATCCGGTCCCAGAGGTAGGCACTCACCCTATGCCCGTCGCTGAAAGTGTCAACGACGTCTCGGAGGGACTGCCCCCTGTCCAGCGCGTTGTTGCGGCCCCAGTCGAGGCTGCCGCCCGACCCGGCGCCTCCGTACTGGTCCTGCCCGTTGTCCGCTACCACTATCTCGCCCTTGAAGCCGTCCGGGTGGGCGAGCAAGGCCTCGATGATGCTCTTCACAAGGTCTGTGTTGGTGCCGCCCCTTTCGTCCCACTGGCTGTTCACCTTGATGAGCACCACGTCGCCGGCGGATATGAGCCCCCCGGGGCCCTGCATATCACCCTCCTCAGCCGACCTGTAGAACGGTTGACCGTGCTCAGCCATCAACTCCATCAGAGCCTGGACGCCGTTATAGGTGCCGTCGGTGCCAGTCACGACGTAAATGTCTGACTGAGGCGTCTCCGACGCCGTCATGGGCGTCAACGATAAAATCTCCGGACTCATCTGACCAGCGCCTAAACCATCGTCTCGGGTATTCATATATCCAGCAGATAGGGCGACGGCTACAAGTATGACGGCTAATGGCTTCCACCTTCCTCTCAAATAGTTTCCCCATCTGTCGACTCTTAGCAAAGGTAACACGTAGTTCGCGGCCCAGATGTTAACGTTGAACGCCGCGGCCCTCTGGCAGGGATAAGACGCCCGCGAAGGCTTGGTGCCCGTCCTGACGACGTACCAGACGAGGCAAGTTAAGCCGAAGAGGAAGAACGACTCCCTCAATCTCTCAGTTAACCGGTTCCTAGTCAAGGTCGACCTCAAGCCCTGTATCAACTTGGGAGCCATCAATATATCGCTGGCGGCGACAACGTATGTTGATCCCACGCATCGTTTTTAAGCAACTAAACGATCTTCGACCGGAACCAATGCTGTCAAGAGTAGGTATAAAGGTGGTGGACGCCCACAGCCACTACTTCACCGCAGACACCATGAGGTCGTGGCTCAGCAGAGGCAGGACCCTGGAGAGCTTCAGCAACCGCACCAAGTCCAGGACAGACATGACCAGCATAGAGCTCCCAGACGAAAACTGGGACACAGCCCAACGGTGGGTAGACGAGCTAGACAAGTACGGAGTAGAGGCCATGGGCGTCATGGTGGGCACGGAGGCGTACGACGAGTTCCTCGCCACCATGAAACGGTTCCCCGGCCGCTTCATAGGCTACACCAACATAAACCCGTCTGACCCCGACGCAGCCGAGAAGGTGAGGAAGGCCGCCAAGGACGGCTTCAAGGGAATAAAGCTGTACCCGTCGTCGTGGCGCGGCGTGAAGGTCTACGACGAGGCGGTCTACCCGGTCTACGAGGAGTGTCTACGGCATGACCTGCTGGTATTCCTCCACTTCGGAATAACCATCGGAGGCCAAGCCGACCTCAGGAACGGAAACCCCATCGACATCCAGGTCCCCTCACGTGACTTCCCCGGCCTCAGGTTCATCATAGCCCACTTCGGAGCCGGGTGGTTCAGGGAGGTGCTGCTGATGCAGTACCAAGCCGACAACGTTTACATGGACAGCAGCGGCAGCAACAGCTGGATGCGGTACATGCCCTACGACCTAGACCTAAAGCAGATATTCAGGAAGGCGGTGCAGGCGGGCGGCAGCCACAAGGTGCTCTTCGGCACAGACAGCACGTTCTTCCCACGAGGCTGGAGACTCAACGTCCTTGAGGCACAGTACAGCGCCTGCAGGGAGCTTGTAGCCGACGGCGTGTTGACGGACGAGGATATCCACAGTATATTCTACGGGAACATCCTCGAGTTAACGGGGTTCAAGCCCTCCGGGTAGAGAGATCATTTATCCCCAAACCACAACTAGTAGGCTCAATGGAAGATGAGAAACAAAGTCTTCTGAGGATCCTATACGTCACCATATTCCTCAACTCCACCGGGTTAGGCACCTGCACCTTCCTGCTACCGGTGTTCGCCGAAGCCCTGGGGGCGTCGTACACCGATCTGGGCGTCATAGGCGCTGTCGGAAACGTCGCTTACACCGTGATAACCTTGGCCTGCGGGGTTCTCCTCGACAAGTATGAGAGGGTCCGGCTCTACCTGTTATTCACTTTAGCGGCGGCGTTGACCATAACACTGTTCGTGTTTACGTCGACCATCCAGCAGCTCACCCTCATGAGGGGGCTCCTCGGCGTCTTCTCGGCCACCTTCTGGGTCTCCGCCAGCACGTTGACAGCCGACATATCCCCCAAGAGGACCCTGACCCAGTCCATGGGCCGCTACAACCTCGCGTGGATCACCGGGTTCACCGTAGGCCCCCTGGTGGGTGGAGTGGTCTCCAAAGCCTACGGGTTCCGAGCCCTCTTCGCGTCCCTGGCGTCCATTCTATACATGAGCTTGATCGTCATAGCGATCTGGTTCCGGGGGCGGGTGGAGCTCCGCACCGAGTCAAAGACAGGGGCCATCGACTTGGGTAGCCTCAGGAACCTGTTACTGCCCTACGCCACGCTTCTGCCGTTCACCCTCGTCCTGGGGATCTATATGGCCATCATGCCGGGTCACATGAGTGTCGTGGGGCTTTCGTCCTCCTTGATCGGGTTTCTCATAACCATGACTAACGGCGTGAGGGGGTTGATGTTCATGTGCGTGGGTCGCTTCGTGGGCTGGGGCACAAGAAAGTCTATCTCAGCTGCGTCGGTCCTGCTCGCCTCATCCATGTTCTTGGTGAGAGTAGCATCGGGTCCGGTAGGGTTCGCCCTGCCTCTCTTCCTCTACGGCGTCGGGTCAGGGATAATGACGCCGGTGGTCCTTGACTTCATAACCAAACGCACCTCTAAGGAAGCCCTGGGGTCAGCCATGGGGCTCCACGAGGGGGTCTACGGCGTAGGAATGTTCATCGGCCCATTCGTCGGAGGCTTGATCGCCGAC
>JAEHCT010000216.1 GCA_020697635.1 Candidatus Bathyarchaeota archaeon | reverse complement strand
AGGAACCTCTCGGTGTCCGGCCCTTCATCCCACATCCTGCCCATGTGGCTGCTGTCGAAGACGCCGCAGCCGTCCCTCACGGCTTTATGCTCGACTTTGATGCCCTCGAACCACCCGGGCATCGCGTCTCCGCCGAAGTCCACGATGTTGCCGTGGTCGGCGTGGTAGCTATATATATGAGTCTTTTTAAGCTCCAAGTGAATTACCGGTTCATATCACGTTGAACCAAGTTAAAACTATATTCTTCTGGCCGGGCCTAGCTCTTGCAGGGCTTCACCTGCACGGACTCACCGTCGAACCCCAGATCCTTACCGCATTTGGGGCACTTGCCTTCGAACTTCTTGATGACGTCCTGCGGAGACCTGAGTAGGTCCCCCTCGTACATGACCTCGCCGCACTCCCTACAGATAACCTTCTGTGGCACGCTTTACCCCCTACACGGACTTTCTAAAACGACTCTCGATTTATAAACTTCGTCTTTTAACGACGTAGAAAAAGATTAAATTAGAAGCCGCCACTCTCTTCCGCTGGAGGAATAAGAGATATCTTCGAGGAAACGCTCCGCCAAGAAAAAAGGCAGGGGTCGCAGGACCACCAAGTTCACCATCCCATCCAGCGTGTTGGCGTGGGGCTCCGTGCTTTTCTGCCTCTTCGTCATAAGCGGGGGGTTCTACAACATACTCGAGAACCCGCCCCCCTACATACCCTACTACGACAGGGTGCTGACTCTCCACCCATACCTATCCGACCAGACGGTCTACGAGAGCATATTCGTGTTCCTCACCAACACCGCCATGTTCTTCGGGCTCTGGCTAGCCTACAGGAGCACCCAGATAGCCTACGACAGGGAGAAGGCCAACAGGAGGCTGCTCCTCGGCATAGGGTTCGCCATGGCGGGGCTCTTCGGCAACCACCTCATCTACGAGATGAAGAAGGCCGTCCTCGGGTAAACGAAACTGTTTAGAGTCCATAAACTCATTTCTATTGTATGAAGCGAATAGGATTCATAGGCCTGGGCCTAATGGGCACGGGCATGTCCAAGAACCTGGTGAAGGCAGGGTACCAAGTCACCGTCTGGAACAGGACCGCGAGCAAGATGAAGCCAGTGGTCGAGACAGGGGCCAAAGCAGCGAAGAGCCCCAAGGAGGTCGCCGAGAACTCGGACATCGTCGTCTCCATAGTCACCGACAGCCCCGACGTCGAGGAGGTGCTCCTGGGCCCCAAGGGCGCCATCCACGGCGCCAAGAAGGGTGACATCTACATCGACATGAGCACCATCAGTCCCATAGCGACCCGGGAGATCGCGGCCAAGCTCGCCGAGAAAGGAGTGGAGATGCTGGACGCCCCCGTAAGCGGCGGCGTCATAGGCGCCAACAACGGCACCCTCAGCATAATGGTGGGCGGCGATCGGAAGGTGTTCAAAGAGTGCAAGCCCATCCTGGAAGCCATGGGGAAGACCATCACATACATAGGCGGCATCGGCGACGGACAGGTCTGCAAGGCGGTGAACCAGATACTAGTGGGCACCACAATGCTCGGCGTCGCGGAGGCCCTCGTGTTCGCCAAGAAGGCGGGTGTCGACGTGGAGGCGGTGCACGCAGCCGTCTCGGGCGGTGCGGCAGGGAGCTGGCAGCTCACCAACAACGGCGGCAGGCTCCTAAAGGGAGACCACGAGCCCGGCTTCAAGATCAAGCACTACCTCAAGGACCTGGGAATCATCGCGGAGACGGCGAAGGCCGATAACATGCCGCTTCCCGCGACCAGCCTCGTCCACCAGCTGTTCTACCACTGCGCCGCAGAGGGCATGATGGACAAGGGAACCCAGGCAGTGGTGATCGCGATCGAGAAGCTGGCGAACACGAAGCTCGTGGAGTAGCCCTCCCACCTCTTTCAGCCTGTTCTCCAGGCGTCGAAACTCACCCTTGTTTTTGCGCCTGAGTAAGCCTTGAACGCGAAGCTGTAGTACCCTCGCCTCGGCGCCGTGAAGTCTGTCTCAAGGGATTCTATCTTTGACTCTCTTATGATGCAGTCCTCAGGGTCCCCAAAGCTGAACCACATCGTGCCGTAGTGGTCTCCCCTGTTGTCGTATAAGCCGAACTCGACTGGCTCAGAGGCGTTGAACGTAAAACTGATAGAGTCTCCCTTATTGAGGCATACGTGATAGAACCTCTCTATGTTGCCGTAGTGGCCCTCGTACTCGTCGACGCCGAGCCTGAACTTGACCGGGAAGTATTCTCTCTAATCACCGCCGAGGAGCTCGTGGTATCGCCCACTCACCACGTCCATGGTCTGAACGGCGTACAGCGGCAGGCCAGTCGACTCGAGTATGTTCGCCGCGTTGACGTGGAACACCCGCGAGAAGTGGTCCCGCCCGCAGGAGTTGAACCTGCAACCCTCCGGTGTCTGCTCATGGCCTGAACGCCACCGCCCCGCGGGGCGACGACTACAGCCGGATGCTCTGCCATTGAGCTAGGGCGGGCGGGACACCCGAAAATGACAGGTTCAACGATTTAAGCGATTTGGTCAGCCGGCGCCGCCCACCCACACCGACCTCGAATCTATATCGGTAGAAGGTTACCCGGCTACGTTTCTCTGCTCCACAAACGATATCCTTCAAAACCAGTTAAGGGGTACCGGAGCCACTTAGAGATGCCGCGTCGAGTAGAGGATCTGGTTCTCCAGGACGCCATGACCATCAGGGCTGACTATCCCGTAAAGTACGCTGACAGCCTCATGAAGTACTTCGGTGCCGAGTGCCTGGTAGTCACTCAGGACGGCGAGCCCGTAGGCATGCTCACGGACGGCGACATAGAGCGGAAGATCGACCCAGAGAGGAGCGACCCACACCTAGTCCTCGTCCAAGAAATCATGTCCGAGCCCCTATACTGGGTGGAGAGCGGGCTGCCCAACGAGGAGGTACTGAGGATCATGGAAGGTAAGGACGTAGACAGGCTCCCCATAATAGGAAACCTGGCCTCGAAGCCCGTGCTGCTTGGGCTGCTGACACGCAAGCAGGCTCCCCTCATGGAAGAGGAAGAGGCCGCTATCTCCTGAAAGTCTCCACTATTTTTTCCTTGTAGGGCGGCTTGATGAGCCCTTTCTCCGTTATGAACCCGGTTATGCACTCGGCTGGCGTCACGTCGAAGGCAGGGTTCCTGGCGGATGAGCCTTCCCTTGGGATCAACACCCGAGGATACTTACCGTCATCGGCTAGCCCCCACA
>JAEHCT010000215.1 GCA_020697635.1 Candidatus Bathyarchaeota archaeon | reverse complement strand
AATGCGTCCTTCAGGTCTCTTCTGCGCGAAAACCCGTATTTCCCGGTCTTCCGGTATCCCCTCGCCTCTAGCAGCTTGTTGCGTCGGTCATCGTAATCGTACGCCCAGACATTCAGCCTCACGACGCCGTCTTCTCTGTACGCGTGGTTTTTCTCGGCCCACTCAAGCATCACGGGTTCAAGCTCCCGGATTCGTGGGTGAACCTGAAGATACGTGTCAGGGGGTTCTTGGTTCACGAACCCGATCAGCTTGTCCTCTTCGTTGAACCATAGCATGATGTTTTCGGTCCAGTCAAGACTTCCTCCTTTGATGGGTCGGTGGTAACGGTTGCCCTCTAAGCGTTCTAGCCACCAGTTGTGGAACCTATTGTTCAACGTATAGGATTCGATGAGGAGCCTGCGCATCTGCTCAAAGTCTTCGTCGTCTCCAGCCTCTCTTGAATACATATACGTCAACAGGTTATCCTGTTATTTTCTGGCGAAGTATTCCCGCTGGTAGCTGTCCTCAGCCATGATGCCGAGGCGCTCCATGGTCTGAAGCATGGTGCGCCGGTTCGCCTCGCTCAGCTCCAGTAACGGTTTACGGGGTCTTCCCACGTTTGCTCCTACCTGGTTTAACGCCCATTTCAGGGGAACCGGGTTGGTCTCGCTGTACATCATCCTGATGAGGGGCAGATACCTGTACAGGTACTCCCGCATAGTCACGGCGTCCTCATAGTTCTCCCATGGTTTGCTGATCTTGGCTATTTCCCTTGGGCAGAGGCTGCCTGTAACGTTGCTTGTTCCCTTGCCTCCTGAACTCATGACAACAGGTATCAATGCATAGAAGGCGCAGTCACAGCAGAGCACATTGAACTCGCCACGTGTTAGCTCGACGGTCCGCATGACCCCGTACGGGTTGGGGCCAGCCTCCTTGATGGCGACGATGTTGGGGTGCCGCGCCAGCCGGGCTATGGTCTCGGGCTCCACGTTCACGCCGCACCGCTCAGGGTTGTTGTATATAACGAGGGGCATGTCCACCGCGTCGGCGACGTCCTTGAAGTAGTGGTAGAGGGCGTCCTGCGTGGGCTTGATGTAGGGAGGCTGAACCACGAGGCCGCAGTCGGCTCCCGCAGCCTTGGCGTACCTCGCGTTCTCCAGGGTGTCTCTGGTGCTGACGGCGGCGACTCCCACCATCACCGGGACCTTGCCGCTCGCCTCGTCGATTACCGTGTCTATGATCTTCTCCCGCTCATCCTTCGACAGTAGTATGGCCTCGCCCGTGGAGCCCATCAGGAGTACGCCGGTGCTGCGGTTCTCGGCGTGGAAGTTCACGAGCCGTCTTAGCACATCGTGGTTGACCTCGTCCTTCTCCGTGAACGGAGTCACCAATGCCGGCCAGCTACCCTCGACGTTGTACCTCTTCAACTTGACTCAAGGCAAACATCGTGGGTCCTCATATAAGCTATACTGGGCGTTGAGAAACATCTTAAGCACAACACACAATATCTCTGTGACCCTTGTTGCCTCGACTCGCGGCCTACCCGTATGTCCCCCCGGGCTTCGAGATGGTTCTATCAGAGGAAGACGGAGTCACCTTGCTCTCTCCCGGGAGCGGCGGGGGATGCTGGGGCCTCTGGTTCAACGTCTCGCTCAGCGACGACCCAACCAGTTGGGACGACGAGGTGCAGAGACTCAACCAGCTTCAGCTAACCCTCCCAGCCCTCAGCGATGAACAGCGGCTCGTGCGGGCCCATATGGCTGAGTTCTGCAGGTACCACCCCCTCTTCCCCGGTAGCGTAGAGAGGATCATCAGAAACGTTGGCGCGGAGAAGCCCCTCGACGCTGGCAACGTGGGCTGTGAGGGTAGGGGGCTTCTGAAGGCGCTTGGCGTACAAACCGAGAGGCAACAGGCGGAGCAGGGGCGAAGCGTGGCCCTCAACACGTCAAGGGTCCTGAGGAAGGCTTTGAGGGGGGACGAGCCCGTGAGCCCCCTGGAGAAGAAGTACTCTTTGCTGGTGGAGTGGATAGGTTCGGGTAGCAGGGGGACCGTGTCGTGGCTAGCCGATGTTCTCGCCCGGGGAGAGCCCGAGACCAAGTCCTTCAGAGAGCTATGCAACGCTCATGAACGTCGAGCGTATGAAGATACACCTACCACGGGACGGCCTTTCCACTGTTTCCACTGTGAACAGGGGTCCGGCCAGTGCTGCTTCTCTCAACAGACGGAGGCGACCCTCCTCTGCATCTCGGGGATGAAGACGGGGGAAGCGGGGAAGCTGTTCCACAGGTTCAGCGAGGAGTACGTTCTGGCGTACTGCGACGCGCTGAACTCTTGGCTGGCGGACAGGCCCCCCGTTAACCCGTGGGCAGACATCGACGCCTTGTACGTCGACGAGGAGGAGGCCCAGGTTATCGCCGAAGAGACGGTGGAGACCCTGGGGGAGAAGACTCCTCTGAAGGTTTGGCTCGCAGGATGCCTGTTGAAGACCCTTAAGAGCAACCAGAGGTGGCACGGCCGCGAGGAGCTGCTGGACGGATTTCTGGGCGCCGTGTCCTGGCTTGAATAAGCTTCTTAACCCTCCCAGTTTCCATAATCCGTATGAAGGTCATTGGCATAGTCGGCGGCCCCCGCCGCGACGGGCACACAGCGAGGCTTGTTGAGGAGGTCCTCGCCGGCGCGAGGGAGGCGGGCAACGAGACCCACATTTTCTACCTCAGCGACATGAATATCAATCCCCTAGAGTACGGGGAAGGCGGCTACGTATACCCTGAAGACGACTTCGTGTCGCTGATGCGTCACCTGGAGACCATGGGCGGCATAGTCATCGGCACCCCCATCTACTACGACCACGTGAGCAGCCGCTCCAAGCTGTTCATCGACCGCCTCTACTATTACAGCATGAGCCACGGCGCCGAGTACAGGAAGCTTTTCCCGGACGGCGTCAAGTGCGTCAACGCCATCACCTGCGGCTGGGACCACCCGAACGCGTACGACGAGGTGCTGGAGTGGATGAACGGCAGGATGACCAACTACTGGAAGATGCATATAATAGGCACCCTCAAGGGCTACGGCAGTCACAAGAGGCCCGTGAAGGACAACGCGAGTCTTCTGGCGGAAGCTAGGGAGATGGGTGAGAGGTTCTAGTCCAGCTCCAGTCTCAGGTCTATTCCCCGTGAAGCGAGTCGGCAGGATTAACACGTTATGGGTTTACTATTATGAGGCCCTCTAGGATAGGGGGCGTTA
>JAEHCT010000214.1 GCA_020697635.1 Candidatus Bathyarchaeota archaeon | reverse complement strand
GCCTCAAGAGCTTCGGCCCCAAGAAGGAGCCAGGCTACTACGAGCGTGGGGACTAGCTCTCCACCATGGGTGGCAGCCACCCAGAACGGTACTAGATTCTTATAACTATCCGGGACATACTAAAAACGCTAATTTCATGTAAAAAGGAACAAATCACTCTGATGCGCCCCCCCAAAACGCTTATTCCATGTAACAAGGATAAACCACCCATCACCGAGGCGTTAACTTTAAATTCCGTCAGAGAACGGTACGTGGTACGTGAGGCACATGGGGTATCGTTTTATTAGATAAGTACCCGAAGAGAGTACAGTTTTTAGACACCACCCTCCGCGACGGAGAACAGACCCCCGGGATAAGCCTGACACCCACCAAGAAGCTGCAGATAGCAGAGTCCCTAGACGCCCTCGGCGTCAAGGTAATAGAAGCAGGCTTCGCCGCGGTGTCACCCGGAGAACAGGAGGCAGTCAAACTAATCAGCCAGGCTGGGCTGGAGGCCGAGATCTGCAGCGCCACCAGAAGCGTCGTGCGCGACATCGACGTCGCCATCGACGCCGGCGTGGACAGCGTCAACATCATCATCCCCACCAGCAGGCTCCACATCATGAAGAAGCTCACCAAGACCCCGGAGGAGATGCTGGAGGTCACCACACGGGTCGTGGAGCACGCCAAGGACAGGGGAGTCACGGCAGAGATCTGCCTCGAGGACGGCAGCAGAACCGACATGCCTTACCTCAAGGAGGTCATCAGGCGAGCCATCGACGCCGGGGTAGACCGCGTCACACCATGCGACACCGTGGGCACCCTGATACCGGAGAAGAGTCATGAGTGGTACGGCGAGATCCACAGGGAGTTCCCCGATCTCCTACTCGGCGCCCACACACACAACGACTTCGGCCTGGCCACCGCCACCAGCATCGCAGCCGTAGCCGGCGGAGCCACCCACATCCATGCCACGGTGAACGGCCTCGGCGAAAGAGCCGGCAACGCAGCCATCGAAGAGATAGCCGTCGCCCTCAAGCTGCTGTACGACGTCGAGACTGGGCTCCGCCTCGAACGGATCACCGAGACCAGCATGCTCGTCAGCAGAGTAACAGGCATGAACGTCCAGCCCAACAAGGCCATCGTCGGCGAGAACGCGTTCGCCCACGAGAGCGGCATCCACACTCACGCCATCCTCCGCGACCCAAGCACCTATGAGCGCATCGACCCCAAGCTAGTCGGCGCAGCCAGACGCATCGTCTCAGGCAAGCACGCCGGCAGCACAGGTCTAAGCATGAGCCTCGAGGAGATGGGGCTCCACCCCAACAAGGACCAGTTCGACCTCATCTACCAGCAGGTAAAGGAGCTGGGCGACCAGGGCAACACCCTGAGCGACACCGACGTTTATACCATCGCCGCCAAGACGATGAACCTGGAGCAACAGCGCAACTACGAGCTCGACGAGTTTATAGTAACCACGGGCAACAAGATCACGCCCACGGCGTCGGTGAAGATGAGGCGCAACGGCGAGCATATGATAGAGGCGGCCACCGGCAACGGCCCCGTCGACGCCACTCTCAACGCCCTGATCAAGGCCGTGAAGCCCGACCCGGCCGTGAACCTGGAGGTCTACCACGTCGAGGCCATCACCGGAGGCACCGACGCCTTCGTCAACGTCGAGGTCCGGCTCAGGCAGGGAGACAAGGTCGTCACCAGCCGAGGCGTAGACGAAGATATCGTCATGGCAAGCGTCGACGCCTATCTCAAGGGAGTCAACCTATACCACAGCATGAGGAAACAGCGATGAGCACCACATCAGAGAAGATACTCGGCCTGGCATCAGAGCGAGGTAGGGTCAAGGCAGGCGAAATAGTCAAGGCCCGGGTCGACACGGCGATGATGCCGGACGTCACCAGCGTCCTCGCCATAGAGGCCATGAAGAAGATGGGCGCGACCCATGTATGGGACCCAGACAGAGTCGTCGTAATACTCGACCACGTCGCACCTCCCAGCAGCGTCAACAGCGCCCGCGTCCACAGTGTCATCCGCGGCTTCGCAAAGGAACAGAACCTGAAACACTTCTACGACGTCGAGAGCGGCGTCTGCCACCAGGTCCTACCCGAGCAAGGCCATGTTCGCCCCGGCACAGTCGTCATCGGGGCAGACAGCCATACCTGCACCCACGGCGCCTTCGGAGCCTTCGCCACAGGCGTCGGCAGCACAGACATGGGCGCCGTGCTGGCGCGGGGCAAGACGTGGCTCAAGGTACCCGAGACCATCAGGGTCGACATCAATGGCAGTCTCTGCGACCACGTTTACGCCAAGGACGTGGTGCTCCGCGTAGCCAAGGAGATCGGCGTAAGCGGAGCCACCTACATGGCCCTCGAGTACATGGGGCAGACAGTATCCGACCTCACCGTCCCAGGCCGCATGACCCTCTGCAACATGGCCATCGAGATGGGTGCCAAGACCGGCATCTGTCAACCCGACCACAAGACACGTAGATGGCTCAGAGACCACGGCGCAGACTATGATGACAACCCCCTGCACCCTGACCCCGACGCACACTGCAGACGCGTATTGGAACTCGACGTATCCGGCATGCAGCCCCAGGTCGCGTGCCCCCACAACGTCGACAACGTCAAACCCGTCACCGAGTTAGCGGGCGTATATATCAACCAGGCCTTCATAGGCAGCTGCACCAACGGCCGCCTTGAGGACCTCCGGCAGGCCCACACCATCCTCAAGGGCAGACGCGTCCACAGGGACGTGCGGCTCCTCGTGGTCCCGGCGAGTAGAGGCGTCTACAGGGCCGCCCTAGAAGAGCGCATCATAGCGGACCTCGTCGACGCAGGCGCCGTCGTCAGCAACCCCAGCTGCGCCGCATGCTTCGGCGGCCACATAGGGCTCCTCGGCCCCGGCGAGCGAGGCATCGCCACCAGCAACCGTAACTTCAGGGGCCGCCAGGGGAGCCCGGAGGCCGAGGTCTACCTGAGCAGCGCGGCCGTCGCCGCCGCCTCGGCCCTGACCGGGCATATAACACACCCAGAGGAGGTTACATGATGAAGCTCATGGGAAGAGTCTGGAAGTATGGACACGACGTCAACACCGATTACATCATCCCCGGCCGCTACATGGAGCTCACAGACCCCGACGAGATGGCTACACGCGTCTTCGAGGAGCACGACCCGACGTTCAAGGACGGCGTCAGTAAAGGAGACATAGTGGTCGGCGCCACCAACTTCGGGT
>JAEHCT010000213.1 GCA_020697635.1 Candidatus Bathyarchaeota archaeon | reverse complement strand
CCATTCATAACCTCATAATAATCGTCGAGTTTATCGAAGTCAGAGTCCTCACCATCAGGGTCGGTCCCCAAGATTCTCTCGACCGAGTCGGGTAGGCCGTCGTCGTCTGTGTCAGCCGTGTCGGTTGTGACAGCCAACAGCTGCGTCGCTAAC
The DNA here is from genome assembly GCA_020697635.1 of Candidatus Bathyarchaeota archaeon. Lineage (GTDB taxonomy): Archaea > Thermoproteota > Bathyarchaeia > TCS64 > TCS64 > RBG-16-57-9. The sequence continues at coordinate 3,089 of JAEHCT010000213.1, read as the reverse complement.
TCACTCAAACCATGAAATGTAGGAGCCGCGGCTTCTGCAGGCATGAAGGGTAGTAGTTGACTGCTGAGAATGATCGTGACGAAGACGAGACCCGATATCCGTTGACGGAGCTTTTTCACCATTCATCACCCATAATTAAAATAAACATGTTTTAACGAGTACTTAGATTTATTCTCCTACGAATATAACAAGATTTAAGTGATTTTACACATAAACGAGGCGTGAACCTAGGAACACGCCGACGAAGCCGAATTACACATTATTTCCAGTGTTACGAGGTCACCGAAGAATCAAAACGTGCACACACAAATAAGAAAAGTGAAGAGCCCTCATTAAAAAACCCAGGCTCATCTGAAAAAATGCTTATCATCTGTAATCGGGTATAAAAAGGTTCGAAGATGGGGCTGATCCTAGCCTCTCATCTTCTCCAGCTTGGGGATAACGCTCTCGACCCTATCCAGAGCCTCGTTCATTATGCCCTTGCTGGTGGCGGTCAGTATTCTCATGTGGCCCTGACCCGACGGCCCGAAGACGGATCCCTTGTTGAAGCTCACCTTGGCGTCCTTCATGAGGACCTTGTCCAGCTCGTCGGATGTCAGCCCGTAGTTGAACCGGGGGAACATGAGGTAGGTCGCCTCCAGGTGCGGTATCGTGAAGTCGCCCATCTCGTTGAGTCTCCTCGTCACCAGGTCCCTGACCTCGGCGAGGTATTTGTTCATGTCGTCGACCCAGTAGTCGATCTTGCCGCTGCAGATCAGGGGCGCGATGGCCTTCCCTAGGTTGTTGGTGCCTCTCAGGACTCCTCGGGCGATCCGTTGGATGTTGTCGAACATCACCTTGTTGGTGCAGGCCAGGTACCCTGCCTGTAGTCCGGGGACGCTCCACGCCTTGCTGAAGCCCCAGCTGGTGACGGTGAGATCGGCTACCTCGGGGTTCAGGGAGGCGAGGCTGGTGTGCTTGACGCCGTCGTACCTGATGTCCTCCCAGAGCTCGTCCACCATCAAGTAGATCTTGTTGTCCACGGCGACGTCGGCGACGCCCTTGAGCTCCTCCCGGGTCATGGAGCGGCCCGCGGGGTTGTGGGGGTTGCAGACGTAGATGAGCCGCGTCTTCGGCGTTACGAGCTCCTTGAGCTTCTCGACGTCGAACCTGTACTTACCGTCAAGGTCGAGCCTCCAGTAGACGGGCTGGGTCTGCGTGACCTCGACGCTGGTGAAGAACGGGAAGTACATGGGGTCCGTGACTATGACTTCGTCGCCTGTACGGCAAGCGTGTCTCGCGGCGAGCCACATGGAGGGGTTGACCCCCTGGGTCATCATGACTTGGTCGGGCGGTACCTCGACGTTGTTTACTCGCTTCAGCTTCTGCGCTATAGCCTCCCTGGCGTCGGTGTCGGTGCCGTAGACCGTGTACTCCTCCTCTATAGCCTTCCTCAGCTCGTCCTTCAGCTCAGGGCATAACGGGTAATCTTGGTCTGCCAGCCAAAGGGGGATGACGTCCGGGGAATCCCGGTGCCATTTGGTTCCGCGAGCTGAGAGCCTGCTCTCGATGGTCGGCTTATCCCAAACACTGTTTTTAGCCATACTAATCACTGAATCTTAGAAGGGAGTATCTGATGTCTAATATCATTTATGATTTTGAGGAAGTCGCGTTAAGCCACAGGGAGGCCACGTTTCGTTCATCAAAGCAGGACGGTTCCGCCAGTGTCCACGCCACATACCACGGGATGGGCGTCAGTGACTCTTTCCCGCAGCAACCCGAGTATGGGCTCGACGTCTTCATTGTGCCGTAACGTGAAAGCCACCTCGCCGAACATCGCCATGGTGAAGGTGTAGCCCTCCGGGTCGGTGGCGTCGAAGACCTTTCTCAGCCTCGGCGTCACGAGGCCGACGTGCTCCGTGAACCTGCGGCTGTAGCTCATGAATCTCTCGGGGGTCAGCTCCCCGTAGAGCTCGTCTACGTAGCTTCCTCCCAGCTCGTTGATCCTGCGCCGCAGCCCGGGGTCGGCGAGGGCCTCCCTGGTGGGCATGGGCCCGTAGTGGAGGTAGATGACGGAGAGCTCGTCGCTGCCCTCGTAGTGCATGGCCTCGCCTACACCCGGGGCGCCTGGCGCGTAGAGGACGCCGAAGCCGCCGTTGTCTGCTGCGAAGACGCTGCCCAGGCCGGTTCCACACTCGATCTCGGCCACGTGGGCGATCTGGGCGGCCTCCACCCTGGTGAGCCCGGTGCCGAGGGCCTGGTTGAGGGCGAGGCTGAGGCTCAGGGCGCCACCTCCGCTGGTGCCGAAGCCCGCGGTTATGGGGGTCTCTATGACGTGCTCGACTATGATGCGGTGGGGCTCCGTAAGCTGCGGCTGATACTTGCTGAGGACGTTCTCGGATATCACCGCGTCCCTCATCTTCTCGCCGTTTATGAACACCTTGTGGCTGGGCGCCTCGGAGGACTCAGCCTTGACCGTCGTGTAGGTTCCGTGGGTGAGGCTGACACCTGAGCCCCTGGCACCCTTCAATACGGGGTCCTCCGGCTCGACGCATATCTGGAAGAGCCCCGTCAGGTGGCCCGGTGCGAATGCCCTGGCTGTCCTCATGGCGTATCCGGAAAAAAGCGAGTCTAGATAGAAAAGTGTTGTGAGTCTAGTGGGTGACGGCGTAGATTTTCTGGGTTATCCGCCACACGCCGCAGTGCTTCACCATGTTGAAGTAGTCAGTGCCCCAGACAGTGTTCTCCCCGACCCTTAGCTCGAAGTCCACGCGAACGTTGGCGGCGTCGCCCATGTAGCTCACGGATACGCCGTGGGCGATCTCCTCGGTGGGCGTGTTCTCTTCATGTCTCTTGGCGACGCGTCCCGCGAACTCGTCGCGGGTAAGCTTCACCTTGTCCGGGTCCTCCGTGTTCGCGTTTATGATGTGGGCGAACGGGTAGAAGGCGCGCCTGAAGTGCTCCATCTTCCCTGTCTTTATGGCCTTCAAGTAGGCGTCCACAGTCTCATGGATGGCGGCTACCTCTGAATCGTCGTACGTCATGAGAAAAAATCATGGAGCGTTGGATAAAAGTGTTAGAGAAGGGACTTGTAGTCGAAGGGCTTGCTG
>JAEHCT010000212.1 GCA_020697635.1 Candidatus Bathyarchaeota archaeon | reverse complement strand
GGATCCAGCCGAAGACAGTGATGTTCGGCGAGGAGATGACCCCGGAGCTCGTGGAGGCGTCCGAGAGGATCGCGGAGACTCTGCATAGGTTATTATCCGAATAGAAAGAAAACACAGCTGGAAAAAGGAGTTACTCCACTTTCTTGGGTGTAGTCTTGGGCGGCGGAGGCGTCCTCTCAAAGTCGAGGATCCCGTCCTCCTTGTTGATGACGGCGAGCTCGTACTCGGTGGTGAGCCAGATCGCGTCTCTCGGGCAGATCTCCTCGCACTGGCCGCAGAACAGGCATTTGCCTAGGTCGACCAATAGCCCGGTGCACTTGGGGCCCGGCCCCCCCTTCAACGTTATGGAGAAGCTGGGGCAGATCCTGGCGCATAGGCCGCAGCCGATGCACTTCTCGGGGTCGTACTCGTGTTTTCCTCGCAGCCCCTCTGGCGGCTCCAGCTTCTCGAAGGGGTATATCACCGTGCAGGGCTTGCTGAACGCGTTCTTGAGTAGCTCTCTCTCCATAGCCATCTTATATCACTCCTGACAGGGCCACCACGGCCATCACCTGCAGCACAGCCAGGGGCACCAGGTACTTCCAGGCCCCCGAAACCATCTGGTCTATCCTGAACCTGGCGAACAGGACGCTCAGGTTCGTAAGCACCAACACGCAGAACGTGGTCTTTAGGATGAACCACACGAATGGAGGCAGTATTGGCCCGGCTGGGCCGCCTAGGAACAGGCTGGTCACTAGGGCCGCGGCGAGCACCATCTTGACGTCGTGGCCTGCGTTCAGAAGCGCCAGCTTCTTTCCGCTGTACTCCACCTGCCAGCCGTGAACTATCTCAGTCTCGGCCTCGCTGATGTCGAATGGCTTGAGCTCCAGCTCAGCCAGAAGACATATGACGTAGATGACGACGCCGATGAACAACACGCCCACGACTGCGAGTCCCTGTATGCTGGGGGCTCTGAAGAAGGCGTTGACGCTCGCCACCTGCCAGTCCACGATCTTGCTGATCTGCAGGCTCCCCGCCAGTATGGCGGGGCCTATAGCGACGAGGCCTAGAGGTATCTCGTAGGCGAGCATCATGAGCGCCGCTCTGGTCGCTCCGACGGCGCCGAACAGGCTGCCGCTGCTCCATCCCCCCAGGAAAACCGCGAGTATGACGACGCTCATGAGGAAAAGAATGAGTATGAGGTCTCCCTCGAAGCTGACGATGGGATCCCATCCCCAGAGGTTCGTCAGGCTCTGGATGGGTATGAGGAACGTGGCCGCCAGAGGTAAGGCGAAGACCGCGATGGGTGAATAGTTGAACACCGGCTTGTCCGCCGCCGCGGGGGTTATGTCCTCATTGACCAGCAGCTTGATGAAGTCCGCCAAAGGCTGTAGGATTCCCTGCCACCCCGTGTGGAGGGGCCCCTGCCTGTTCTGGAGCCGAGCAGCCGCCTTACGGCTTACCCACTGGCACCAGAGGCCGTATGTGAGTATGAACGAAAGACCTGGGAAGATTAGCACTGCTACCAGGGTTGTAAACGGGCTGCTCATTTGCTGTACCACTCCTTTCTATACTTGCTCAATTCACCCTCGGTCCACGACCAGGTCTTGTCCTTGCCCTCGTCGTAGAACACCATCCTGTCGGTGCAGCTGAAGCACGGGTCTATGCCCGCCAAAGTAATCGGGATGTCGGCGATGTAGCCGCCCTTGAGCCTCTCGATCAGCGACGGTATGTTGGCCATCGTCGGCGCCCTGATCTTGTGCCTGTAAGGCATATTCTTGCCGTCGCTGATGGTGTAGTGGATCAGCTCTCCTCTCTGGGCCTCCACGAGGTAGGCCGCCTCTCCTTCAGGCAGCCTCTGCATGGGGTTGAACTTGACGGCGATCTCCCCTTCAGGGATGTTGTCCAGCACCCACTTACAGATCTTCACCGCCTCAAGGGTCTCCAAGACCCTGACCAGCACCTGGCCGAGGACGTCGCCGTTGTCCACGTAGATGTGCTCGAAGGGTATCTCGTCGTATATCAGGTACGGCGAGAGCTTCCTTATGTCGCATGGCACACCGCTGGATCTCGCGTTGGGTCCACAGCCACTGAGCCTGATCATGTCCTCCTTGCCCAGGTACCCGACTCCAACCGCCCTCTCCAGGATGGTCTTCTCGGTTGAGGCCACCTTGATGTAGTAGTTCGTCCGCTCGGCGACGGTGTCAAGGATCTTGTGGTACCTCATGAAGTTGTCCTTGTTGAGGTCCCTCCTGACGCCTCCCACCGTAGGCATCGCGTAGTTGACCCTGTTTCCGCTTATCTCCTCCAGCAGGTCCATTACCAGCTCGCGGTCACGCCACACGAGGTAGAACATGGTATCGAACCCTATCTCGTGGGCGGCCACACCCACCCATAGCAGGTGGCTGTGCAGCCTCTCCAGCTCCTGGACGAATACGCGGATGTACTTGGCACGCTCCGGTATCTCGATGCCGCCGGCCTCCTCCACGGAGCCCGTGTACGCCGTCTGGTGGGCGTTGCTGCAGATGCCGCAGACACGCTCAGTGATGTACAGGTTCTGGATATAGTTGCGGCTCTCCATGGCCTTCTCGATGCCCCGGTGGTTGTAACCTATCCTGGCCTCCACGTCGACGACCACCTCGCCGTCAACTGTGAACAGGAAGCTCTCCGGCTCCTTCAGCGCCGGGTGCTGGGGCCCAACTGGTATGACAAACTCTCTTTCACTCAACGTCCTTCCCCCACTTCTTACCATCCACCTTCTCTCGAAGAGTCTGAACGTCCCACTCCTTGCGCAGCGGGTGCACCCCATCCGGCCAGTCCCACGCCAGGATAAGCCTCTGAGGGTCTGGGTGGCCCTCCGGGAAGACCCCTATTATGTCGTTTACCTCCCTCTCGTAGAGGACGGCTCCATTGATGATGTCGACTATGCTCGGGACCTTGGGGTCGTCCTTGGGGACCGGGACCTTCAGGCTGAAGCAGAAGCCCTCGCTGCGTAGGTGGTAGACTACCTCGTAGTTCTCCCCCATGTCCACCCCGGTGATGGTCGTGATGTGAACGAAACCATGCTCCTCCTTCAGGTACTTGACGACGTCGCGGAGCTTCTCCCTGTTAACATGCGCGAACGCCCTGTAGGCCCTGGGGACTTTGGTGTTGTAGACATCTTCGTCTCCAAACTCCTTCACGAGGTCTTCGACGACTTTAGTATGTTCCTTTATCGACACTTTTTTCACCTCAATACCCTGCGCTCACAAGGAGCTTCACTACGC
>JAEHCT010000211.1 GCA_020697635.1 Candidatus Bathyarchaeota archaeon | reverse complement strand
ACATTTGATAAGCCGCCGGCGCCAGTCTTTCGTTGGTTTCTATGCGTTACCACATGAGGAGAGCCGACAAGGAGTTCACGGAGCCCGAGAAGCTCCGCGGGGTGCTCAAGGAGACGTGCTACATGACCCTGGCGATGGCGAGGGACGGCGAGCCCTACCTGGTCTCGCTGAGCCACGGCTACGACGAGGAGAGGAACTGCCTCTACTTCCACTGCGCGTCGGAGGGCAAGAAGCTGGACATCATGCGGGCCAACCCCGTTGTATGGGGCCAGGTCATCGTGGACCACGGATACGTCGAGAAGGAGTGCACTCACAGCTACGTCACAGTCATGTTCAGGGGCCGGGTGAGCTTCATAGAGGACGAAGAGGAGAAGCGCCGCGCCCTCCGCACCATGCTGTGGCAGCTTGAGCCCGACAACGAGGCTCGGGAGAGACAGATGAACACCGACGGACTGGCAACGACGGTCTTCGGCAGGATAGACGTCGAGTACATGACCGGGAAGAAGAGCCAAGAGATCGATCTGTAGCCTTTCTCCGCCTCGATTCTGAAGAGATTCTGAACAACTCTTAAAATAACCGCTGGCAATACCCAAGTGAAACCCGAGGAGGACCCAGATTTACCGTACTGTGAAACCTGCGGAGCCGAGCACGACGAAGACGCGGCCTACTGCCCCAAGTGCGGCACCAGCCTCAGCCCCGGCGGCGAACGGGTGGTGGAGCTCGCCACCTGGACGCAGAGGTTCATAGCGCTGATCATCGACGGCATAATCCTCGCCATAATCGTAGCCTTCTTCCGGTTCCCTGGGGACTCCTCCCCCTTCGGGATGAGCTTCCGCTTCGGCGTGGACAACATTCTGGGGTTCCTCTACTTCATGTCCATGGACCACTACTACGGGCAGAGCGTCGGCAAGAAGGTGATGAACCTCAAGGTAACCAAGGAGGATGGGGGGTCCTTGGACCTCATGGACGCCGCCATAGAGGCCTTCGGTAAGGTGTTCCTGCTGCCCATAGACTTCCTGATAGGGTTCTTCATGTTCAGGGATAGGAACCAGAGGCTCTTCAACCACCTGAGTGACACCGTTGTCATAAGGGAATTGTAGCCTAGAAGCCGTCTACGTGCGGCGCCTCCCTAGAGCCCGACCTCGACGGTCTCCCTTCAGATGATCTCCGTGACGCTGGCCGACTGAAAAAGGGTACAAACTTAGCTTCGTTTAAATGGGGTGTCCCAGTATTTTCTCGGGTCGCTCATCTCACCGTAGCCAAATAGATCATCTGTCCAAGCAAAGAATGGGTTCAACACAGGGACGTTTCTGACAAACCACTTCACTATGTCGTGACTCAACCCTTTCTTCTTGGTGAAGCTGCATCCTCTGAAGCAGATGCTGCACCCTGTGGCTACCTCGTGCCAGTAATCGAAGCAGCTCTGCTCGTCACAGTACCATTTTAAGGCCCCCGGGTTGTTTGACTCGTTTACAGGGTCATAGGTGCGGGGGCCAAAAGGAATGGATTGGCTGGGACAGAGTTTAGCACACTTCTCGCAGGCCTCACAGAACTCGATGATGCCGCTGGGGGCGGGTGGACTCTGGGGGAGAGGCATGTCGGTGAATATTTTGCATATCCTGACGAGTGGGCCGTTGTCCCATGTGATGAGCCGCCCGTTTCTACCCGTGTGTCCGAGCCCAGCCTGGATGGCTATGGGAACGCTGAGGGCGGTGTCGTTGCCGCATGGGATGGCGTTCCAGCCTAGCCCCCTGATGAACTCTGCTACAGTCCCCGCTGTTACATGCATTCTGGCGTACCCCATGTTGCTGGTTACCTCGATGGTGGTGGGGGCGTAGCTGTTCTCGTTGAACTCCATGGGGATGGTCATGGCGATGACGTACTCGTGGCTCTCGGGGATCACGACCTTCTCCTCTGTGATGTATCCCTGCTCGACTTCCTCGAACACTATGGGTCTACCGTCGCTGGTGTGGCTGTATATCCACCTCTCATCCATCTTGGTGAAGCCCACGTCTACAGCGCCAAAGTACTGAGCAGCCTTCTTGACCACCTTGGCGTGTTCCTTCGGGGTCTTCTCCCACAGGGGTACGTCGTCTGGTTTCACCGATACGCCCAGGGGCTCCCACGAGTAGTAGCCTGTGCCCATTCCGTCGTTGTTGTCTGAAGTGTTTGCAGCGTTCTTGAAGCTGATGTCCGGGTGGCTGAAGCCGGGTGCCCCTGCTCGCATCTTGTCCCAGACCTTCTTTGTGTAGCTGAAGGTGTCTGCGCCATACTTCTGACGTTTTATGGAGAAAGCTGTATTCCGTTCATCGAATCTCCTGTACTCGTCTCCGATTGGGTAGCACTCGTCGAATGGAATACGCCTCCTCATATTTTTCACGCTTCCCTATCATACTGTCGGCTGTATAAAAACGCCATACTCTTGATAATACAGTACAGGCGGGTGATGATGGTTCAGTCTTGACACGATAAGAGATTTTGACTCGAGTGGGCCCATCCTCCAGATGATGTGTATTGATTGCGGCGAGCCAGACATTCCACTTCACCCCGTACCAGAAACCGCGCTAACCTTCCTCCAGACGTTAATTTCTAGGTGCTGGCACGGTTTCCAGGCCTGCCATTAACGAGTCGCCCATGTCAGCATGTCTACCTTTCCTTTACATCTATCACGGGCTGAACCTAGCCGGGTGCACCTTGTGCCACCCCGTGCGTCCCTGGTACTCCACTGCGACGGATAGGACGCCGTTCTCGCCGTAGGCCCTCCCCATGAACTGGATGCCCGTGGGCAGCCCTTCGCCGTCGAAGCCGCTGGGCACGGATATGGCCGGCAGCCCCGCGCCGTTGCCCAGGGCACCCATTATATCCCGGGTGGTGCCCGGAGTAACCTTCCTGAACTCCTTGTCTATCTCCGGGACCACTGTGCCGCGGCTGGGAGCCGCGACGGCGTCGTACCGCTCCATGACGTCCTCGGCGATCCACGCCATCCTCTCCCTGAGCCGCAGAGCCTTGAGGTAGTCCTTGGCGAGGACGGCCGTCCGGGCGTAGGGACCGTACCTGCACTCTGGGGCTGTGAGGCCCCTGGCGAGCCCCCGCTCGGTGAACTCGTCGAAGGCGCTGGCGGCCTCGGCGTTGAGTATGGTCCTGGTCACGGCCTCGTATGGGAACTCCGGGAACTCGATCTCCTCCACCTCGGCGAAGCCCTCCACGACCTTCATGGCTTCGTCGAAGTTACGTGAGACAGGCTCGGCGAC
>JAEHCT010000210.1 GCA_020697635.1 Candidatus Bathyarchaeota archaeon | reverse complement strand
CGGGATCCCTTCGATAGTCTACGGCGCCTTCGCGTTCACGGTCATGATCTACTTCAGGGCGAGGGCCAGCCTGCTGTGGGGCATACTGACGGTGACACTCTTCGAGTTCCCCATGATGACCCGCGGCATCGACGAGGTGCTGAGGACGGTGCCCAACAGGCTGCGCGAGACAGCGTTCTCCTTGGGATCCACCAGGTTCGAGACGGCCACCCGGGTGGTCCTCAGGCAGGCGCTACCCGGCATACTCACGACGGTGCTCATAGGGTTCGGCAGGGCGATAGGAGACGCGGCCGCGGTGCTGCTCACGGCCGGCTATACGGATAACATACCTTCGTCCCTCATGGACCCCGTGGCCACCCTCCCGCTCGCGGTCTTCTTCCAGCTCTCGACCCCCATCCCTGAGGTGCAGCAGAGGGCCTACGCCTCCGGGATAATACTGCTGTTCATGGTGTTGGGGCTCAGCGTGTTCTCACGCTGGTCGTCGAAGAGGTTGATGAGGTACGTGGTGAGGTGAACAAGATGATAGACGACCCAGTGATACAGGTTCGGGATCTAAGCGTCTACTACGGGAAGGTAGCCGCGCTGAGAAACGTCTCGGTCGTGGTGCCGAGGAACATGATAACCGCGGTGATAGGCCCCTCGGGGTGCGGCAAGACCACCCTGCTGAAGAGCATGAACAGGCTCCTGGAGATATACGGCGACGTCAAGGTGACCGGTGAGGTACTGGTGGACGGGGTGAACGTCTACGGCGACGACGTGGAGGTCACGGAGCTCAGGAGGAGGGTGGGCCTCATCACACAGACGCCTAACCCGCTGCCCATGTCCATCTTCGACAACGTGGCGTACGGCCCCAAGATCCATGGAAACGGCGGCAAGGAGGAGCTGCACGCGTTGGTGGAGCGGTGTCTCCAATCGGCGGGTCTCTGGGGGGAGGTCAAGGACCGGCTTAAGGAGCCCGCAGCGAACCTGTCCATAGGGCAGCAGCAGAGGCTGAACTTGGCGCGGGTGCTCTCCGTGGAGCCCGAGGTGCTGCTGTGCGATGAACCCACCTCGTCGCTGGACCCAATATCGGCAGGCCGAATAGAGGAGCTGTTGCGTGAGCTGAGCGTCGACTACACTATAATCATGGTGACTCACACGCTGAGGCAGGCGCGGAGGCTCAGCGACTACGCCGTCTTCATGTATTTGGGTGAGATGGTGGAGCAGAACTACGCGGAAAAGTTCTTCAACGAGCCTGACGACCCGAAGACAAGGGAGTACATCGAGGGCCTGTTCGGGTAGGCACGCAGGCCGCCGTACACTGACCGTCCATGGGGCCCCTCAAGCCATCTAGGCGTCTCGCTGGGCTCAAGCACCGCGTACCACTGGTTAGGGAACATCGGGTTTATGGGGTCTTGGCGGCTGAAAGGAGTCAATAGACTCCAGGAATGAGCCTGTGCCTCACCGTCTCCATGTAGTCCAGGTACCTCTTCTTGTACTGGCGTATCAGGGCCTCCTCCTCCTTGGGCACGTATACGACCATGACGGCCAGCGTGAAGACGAGGAGCAGCCTGGTCTCGTAGAGGGGGAGAGCCAGGGCGAGGCCGATTGCAACCGAGAGGAACCCGGAGTAGAAGGGGTGACGCACATAGGCGTATGGGCCGTGAGTAATTAGCTCACCCTCGTAGTTCCTGCTCCAGAAGACGTACCAGTAGATACAGATGGCGGCCCCCGTGACTGATAGTAGGCCTCCAACGACCTTGGCTACGATGGGCAGTGAAGCCATACTGGTCACGAATACTGGGAGGAGTCCGAGTTTAAAGTCATTGCAGAAACCCCGACAGTTTCACGCATCTCCGCCTTCAAAACATTTGTAAATGTTTAATAAACGAAAATGCTAGACCTGGCTGCCATGCAGGAGGAAGCGTTCAACATCGTTAAGGGTCAGGCGGGGCCGTGTGGCATCACCTGCGGCACATGCGTGCTGGGCAACGGTACCATCGCGGAGACCGCGGCAAAGACCAAGAGCTACATCGCAGGCTACGGCATCAAGGAGTGGGCGCCCATGGCCCCGGGCGGGGCGGAGATAAACTGGGCTGAGACGGAGAAGACCCTCGAGTGGATGACCAAGTACGCCAACTGCCAGGGCTGCGAGAAGGGAGGAGGCCCCCCAGACTGCGTCATAAGGTCTTGTGCAAACGATAGAGGCTACCCATTATGCAGCCAGTGCAGTGAACTCGACGGCTGCAACAAGTTCGACTGGCTTGGCGGCTACGCCGCCACACGGAAACAGACCCTATCCGACAACCACGGTAAAACGAAGGAAGGGTACATAGCAGACGCGTTAAAGAGCCAGTAAACACACCCAAACCCCCTCTTTATCAATGTTTTTAAAAGAAAACCCAATATATCGTCTCACGTATTGTATCCGTGATGGACGGTAGCCCGGCCAGCTACGACAAGATCGTAGATGCAGCCCTAGACATATTCCAGCAGTACGACACTGCGATCACACTAAGGCAGCTATACTACCGTCTCGTCAGCAGGCTCCTCATCCCCAACACCATCAACAACTACAAGCGGCTCAGCAGGATAATGGTGAAGGCAAGGGAGAACGGAGACGTCCCAGTCAACTGCCTGGAGGACCGGAGCAGGCGGGTCCTAGGCAGGGGTGACATGGGGTACAACTCGGCGGAGGAGTACCTGAAGAAGAAGATAACTACACTTCAGACCAGCTGGAAGAGCTTCACCATGCCCATGTGGGACGACCAGCCGAAGAACGTGATGATCAGCCTCGAGAAGGACGCCCTCAGCCGCATCGTCAGCAGGGAGGCCAACAGGTTCAGCGTACGCACCTTCCCAACCCGCGGCTACCCGAGCTTCAGCTTCGTGCAGGAGATGTCGAGGTACATAACGAACCAGCTCGGGGGCAAGCCGACGGTGGTGCTCTACTTCGGGGACTTCGACCCCAGCGGCGTCGACATCGAGAGGGACCTGTCCAAGCGTCTCGAGAAGTACGGGGCAAAGGATTTCACAGTTCAAAGGATCGCCCTCACAGACGACCAGATAAAGAAATACAACCTGCCCCCGATGCCCGTGAAGATGAGCGACGCCCGAGCCGGCAGCTTCCTGGAGGAGCACGGCGACAGAGCCGTGGAGCTCGACGCCCTGGACCCCAACCTTCTTCAGACCACGGTGAGGAAGGCCATCGTCAAGAACATAAACATGAGGAAGTGGAACGCGAGGGTCCGGAAGACCGAGGAGCTGCAGAGTTGGATAAG
>JAEHCT010000005.1 GCA_020697635.1 Candidatus Bathyarchaeota archaeon | reverse complement strand
TAGCCATCCGTAGGCCCCAGAGCACGTTGTAGTGGCTCTCCGGGCCGCTCTGGATGACGAACAGAATTTTACCTGACATAGTATAATTGTAGGTTGAGGCGGGATTTAGGGTTTTAAGGTGTGTAGGTGTCTTTGGGCTCTTTGGGGAACTCCAGCTTTTCTTCGCACCACGCCGCCACCTCGAGTAGGTCCAGCTCCCGGTACGGTCTCCCTATGAGCTGGAGGCCGAGGGGCATCTCGTCCTCGCTGAGCCCGGAGGGCACCGTCACGGAGGGGAGGCCGGTTAGGCTCCAGGGCGCGTTGAAGGCGGGGCTGCCTGTCCATTCCAGGCCCCTGGGCGCGGTGTCCACCGTGGAGGGGCAGACCAGGCAGTCGTAGTCCCTCATCAACGTATGGATGTCTCGGATTATGACGCCTCTTATCCTCTGGGCTCGCAGGTACGCGGTGGCCGGGACGAGGAGGCCGCTGGAGATGAAGCCCCTGATGTACTCCCTGTACCCGTCGGGGCTGACCCTGAAACTGTCCTCGTGGGCGGCCGCGGCCTCCACGGACATTACCACCCTGTGCACGCTGGGCACCATCCCGAAGCTCGGGGGGAGCGCCACGTCGATGAACTCGGCGCCCTCGCCCCACAGCTTGCCCACGGCCTGCTCGAAGCCGAGCCATGCCTCGTCCGACGCGTTCTCCTTGAAGTAGCCGCTGAGGAGACCCATCTTCGGGGTGTCATCCATGCCTTTGGCGGGGGTCACGTCACTCTTCAGGGTCTTCAGCGTCATGGCGGCGTCCTCCACCGTGCGGGTCATGTAACCGACGTGGTCGAGGCTCCAGCTCAGGGGGAAGACGCCTTCCCTGCTGATGAAGTCGTAGGTGGGCTTGAAGCCTACGATGCCGCAGTAGCTGGCGGGCCTGACGACGCTGCCCCCGGTCTGGCTCCCGAGGGCCATGGGCGCCATGCCGCATGAGACCGCCGCCGCGGAGCCGCTGCTGCTGCCCCCGGGCGTGTGTAGGGTGTTCCAGGGGTTTCTGGTGGGCGCGGGGTCGTGGACCGCGAACTCTGTAGTCTCCGTCTTCCCGAGGACCACTGCCCCGGCTTCCCTGAGGATCTTGACGACCGTGGCGTCGTGGTCAGGCACGAAGCCCGAGTAGAGTTGGCTGCCCATGGTCGTCCTCATGCCCTCGGTGTAGTAGATGTCCTTGACGCCGAAGGGGACGCCGTGGAGAGGGCTCCTGATCCGTCCCTCCTCGGCCTCCTTGGTGGCTGCCTCAGCGGCCTCCATGACGGCACCCCGGTCCACTGTCACCCAAGCCTCGACATCCGGCTCCAGCCGGTCTATTCTCTCCAAAAGGGACTCGGCGAGCTGTGTGGGGGTGAGGCTTCCATCCCTTATCATGTGGGACGCCTCGGCCAGACTCAGTCTGTAGGGCTCCATCACCGGTCCCCCGCCCTCATCTTGGTGACCGGCTCGACATCAGGCTCCAGAGGGTAGTTGCTCACGGCGTAGACCGCCGCGGCGGTGCGCTCGATGTGGTCATTAAACTTCTCGGCCGCCTCCGGGCCCCACATGGCTTTCGCCGTCTCCTTCACCATGTGGATGTACTCTCTCTTCCCTTCCCCGCTCAAAGTCTCCACCTACATGAACAGGGCGTCTACCTTGATTTTACGTTGACGCCTAGATGGAAGCCTTAATTCCCCCTTATTGCACCTTAGCCTGCATGGTTGACGGCGAAGGCGAGCTTAGAAACGTCTACATGCTGGGACTGGTCAGCTTCTTCACGGACTGCTCCAGCGAGATGGTGTTCAGTCTCCTACCGGTGTACATCCTGGGGCTGCCCGGGGGAACCATAGCCTCCCTAGGCCTCGTGGAGGGCACGGCGGAGGCTATGAGCTACGCCTTACGCGCAGTGTCGGGTTTCTTCAGCGACAAGTTCCGGAAGAGGAAGCCGTTCATCCTCTTCGGCTACGCCCTGTCTAACATCGCCAAGCCGCTCTTCGCCGCCGCCACGGAAGTGTCTCACGTCATGGTCATAAGGGTGGTGGAGCGGATGGGGAAGGGCGTCAGGACCGCTCCTAGGGACGCCCTGATCAGCGCCTCGGTTCCCCCGGGGAGGTGGGGCGAGGCTTTCGGCCTCCACAGAGCCCTAGACCAGATGGGCGCCATCGTCGGCCCCCTCACCGCGACGGGGGTGATGGTGCTCCTGGGCTGGACGGTCAAGGACGTGTTCTGGCTGTCCCTGGTGCCAGGGACCGCCGCCCTCGTCGTCATCCTCTTTGGCATCAAGGAGATCGTGGGAGAATCGACGCGTGAGTTCAGGTTCCTGGAAGGTCTGAGGGAAGTGGTCCGAGGAGACTTTGCGCGTCTCCTCGTGATAGTCGCGCTGTTCAGCCTGGGCGCCTTCAACTTCAGCTTCATACTGTTGAACGCGCGGCTCATGGGCGTCGGCGACCCTCTTATCCCCATCGTGTACGCGGCGCTGAACGTCACCCACGCACTCGTGGCTCTTCCCGCGGGCAAGCTGTCAGACAGGATCGGGAGAGCCAGGACTCTGGGCGTCGGGTACCTGGTCTTCGTTGTCTCGGCAGGGCTTCTCTACGTCTCACCCAAGGCTGTGCCGTTTGCTTACCTGATAGCGGCGGTCTACGGGGTGTACATGGGGGTGGTGGAGACCGTCCAGAGGGCCCTCATCCCAGGCTACGTCGAGGAGGCTGTGCTGGGCACCGCCTACGGCGTCTACTACCTTGTCGTGGGCTCGGCGTTCTTCGTGTCCAACACGGTGGTGGGGCTTCTCTGGCAGAGCCAGGGGCTCTGGGCGTCCAGCGCCTACAGCGTAGCCCTCTGCCTAGCAGCGTTCCTGGGGCTCACGTTTTTCACTAGGGGCTCGTAGGCGCCGCATGACCCACAGTATGCTCAGACCTTCCAGTCCAGCTCTGGGCTCCCCCGTCTCACAAGCACATGCATAAGGCTCATGACGGTCATGAGGAACCAAGCTGGGTTATAGAAAAGGAAATACGCCGTGTACTCCACCACGTTGAACCTGTAGCCGAGACGCCTGGATGCGACGTAGAAGGCGACGCCCGTGCCGACGAAGCTCACCGTCGTCGCCGTCAGGACCTTGGCGACCATGAGGGACAGGGCGATGGCGTAAACGGGCGGCACCAGGAGGACATGGCCCCCGGAGAGAAGCATGAGCACGAGTGACAGCAGCTTCATGTATAAACCGTTGGGGAGCAGGAAGCTCATCACGATGAGCGGCGCGCTGGGGAAGATGACGAGCAGCGCCGCCACGAAGACGTGTGGGTTCCTAGCGGCGTTCACCAGCAGCGCCCCTATGTGCCCCGTGATCCAGTGAGCCAGGCCGATGCCCCACCGCCGCCTCTGCGTCACCCAGCGCCCGAGGGACGGGTCCACCGCGTTGTGGACCTCGATGTCCTCCGCGAAGCGGAAGCTCACCCCGAGGGTGTACGCGGCGAACGCCATCTCCAGGTCCTCGCATATCGCCTTGGGGAAGCCGCCGAGGCGCTGGAGGGTGCCGCGGCGCACCGCGAACGCGGCGCCGTTGAGCTGGGGACTCCTCCCCACGAGACTGCTGAACAGGAGGTTGGTGAGGCTGCTGCTCAGGTAGTCGTAGCTCACGAGCCGCGCGAGCGGCGAGTCCCTGACTATCAGCTTCTTGATGTCCACCAGCTCGTACTCGTCCAGCGCCTCGACGACCCGCCTCAGGAAACAGTCCTGACGGATCTCCACGTCGGCGTCCAGGAAAAGCAGGTATTCACCGTCTGTCTGCGGGACGGCGCCGTTCAGTGCGTCAACCTTGCCCACGCGCTCCTCGTTGAAGATGACCCTTGTCTCGGGGTGCCTCTCCGGGAGTCCAAGGGTCTCGGGGAGTGGGGCATCCGCGACGACAACCACCTCCTTATCGTCGTAGGGGTCACGGCGCAGAGCCTCAAGCAACGGTTCGAGTTGCTTGGAGCCCCTGTAGACGGGGATGATGACGCTGAGACGGACCACCTTATATCACTAGCGATAATAGACATGTTGTGTTTCGCCGGACCCCGATTTAAAGCATGCTATAAGTAAAACGGTAAGACGCGTTTTTATGGCCTGAACCCCATGCGCTTTAGGTCGGCTTCCGCGGCTATATACCCGAATCCCGCCCACCCCTCAAGGGAGAGGATCTCACACAGTAACCCGGCTGCCTTCTCCTTCAAGCCGTTGTAGCTGTACCAGTTGGTGACGCCGTAGCCGGTGGTGACCAGCCCTAGGGCGCCCTGGCCGCGGGCCTTCTTCATGAGCTCCTCGGGCGATGTCTCCCCCTTGTACATTAGGAGGCAGTCGTGGTAGTTGTGGTTCTCGATTATATCCATCTCGGGGCTGACCCTGTCTAGAAGCCCCCTGGCCTCCTCATCTCTCCCGAGCCGCCTCATCGTCATGTAGGCCCAGTGGGCGGTGGCGACGTACTTGTCGTCCATGTCAGACACCTTCAGGCACTCCTTGTAGGCTTTGAGAGCGGCCTCCAGGTCCCCCAGCAGGTAGCGTGCCAGGCCTAGGTGGTACCAGACGTTGAAGTGGAGGGTGCTCACGGGGACGCCGCGGGGGTTGGGGATGCCGTCTGGCTCCACCTCGTCCGGCGCCTCGGCTATTAGCTCCGCCGCTTTCTCAAAGTCCTCGACGGCCCTCTCGAAGAGGCGTATGGAGATGAACCTGTGGCCCCTGTGTCTGTATAGCCGGGGGTCCTCGGGATGCCTGTCGATGCCTAAGCTGTAGATGGCTAACGCCTCCCTGAACCTGCCGAGGTACGCCGTGCGCCTCCCCAACCATATGACGTTGTCGGGGTCGTCCGGATCCTCCTCCCAGTTCCCAAGGGCGTCCCGGTAATGCTTGGTCTGCTGGTCGAGGGTCTCGGGCCGCAGCGGAGTCCGGTAGAGGGGCCTACCGAAGAGGCTGAATGCCTCCGGCGCCCCCGGGAGGATGCTTTCACTCATGTAGGAACAGGGAAACCAGCGGATCCACGGGTAATAAGGTTCGGGGAATAACTCTATTAAAGCGGAAGCTCAGTATTTGGGTACCGGTGAAGGTGGAGCATGGAGCGGATTAACAGGAACAGGACTGCCGTCGCGCTAGCGGTCTTCTCGTTCATAATGATAGCGTCGATAGCGGTGATATTCATGTGGGAGCCGGGGTCCCCGGTAGCCATCAAGAAGAAGGGGATAATCGGCGTCATAGAGATTCAAGGAGTCATCGAGGACACCGAGTACGCGGGTATACTCTCCGCCGCGGTGCACGAGGCCATGGAGGACGACGGCGTCAAGGCCGTGGTGCTGGAGATAGACTCCCCCGGCGGCTCAGCGTACCTCGTCGAGCAGGTCTACCTGGACCTCCTGAAGCTTGGGGAGAAGAAGCCCGTCGTCGCGTCGGCCTCCATGGCGTTGTCGGGCGGCTACTATCTGGCGGTGACGGCGGACCAGATCTACGCTCAGCCCACCTCCATGGTGGGGAACGTCGGCGTCATCGGCGTGGGCCCGGGCTTCCTTGTGCCCAGCGAGACCACCTTCGAGTCAGGCCCCCAGAAGATCACGGGCTTCAGCCCCGCGCTGTTCCCTTTCAACATCACCAAGGCCCTGGACAGCTTCGCCTCCTCTGTCAGCGAAGGCAGGGGCGGCAGGCTCAACCTGGCCATGAGTGAGCTGAAGAGGGGCGGCGTCTACCTGGGCAGGGAGGCCGTGAACCAAGGCCTCGTCGACGAGATAGGGAGCAGGCAGTCGGCCATCAGCTACGCCGCCGAGCTCGCGGAGCTGGAGACATACACCGTCGACAGCCTCGTGGCTAGGGTGGCAAACACCACAGTGACGATCAACCTGGAGTACCCCAGCCTCGGGGAGCTGAACGAGGCCAACCCACCGCCGGCCCTCTACTACCTCTACATGCCCAGGGACGTAGTCATGGAGAACGACGGCGAGAAACCAGAAGGCAACGTTACGGAGGAGATGGAGACCATTGGGCAGGTGGTCGTGGACAGGAGCCACGGCAACAATGTGAGCCCCTACGTGCTCGACTACCTGTCAGCGGAACTCTCCAAGCGCGGCGTCTTCGTGGGATACAGCAGCGACTGGGAGAAAGTCGAGGCGGCCCTGGGCAATGCCACGTGCCTCTTCATAGCCGCGCCGACGCAGGGCTACACCTACGAAGAGTACACGGCCATCAAAGAATTCGTGGAGGGCGGAGGCATGCTCGTGTTCCTCAGCGACGCCAGCGTAGAGTTCCTAGACACGTCCGTGATGCAGGGAGCCATAAACAGCCTAGCTAACCACTGGGGCCTCCACTTCGGGAAGGGCTACCTCTACAACATGGTGAACTACCACGGCTTCTACAGGAACGTGAAGGTGACCCAGTTCGTGGACACGTCCCTCACCGAGGGGCTGGACGAGCTGGTGTTCTTCACGTCCACATACTTGAGCACCACGGACGCTGACGCGGCCTACGCCTCGTACAGCACCTACAACTCCGTGTCGGAGCAGACAAGGGTCTACGCCACCGTCTCCGTCATCGACGCAGGAAACAGCACCGTGGCCGCCTTCGCGGACATCACGTGGCTCATGGAGCCCTGGATATACACGGCGGACAACCAGAGGCTCGCCATGAACCTCGTCGAGGCAATAGCGGAGCTCAACAAGTAAAGAAAGGGTCAGCCCTCGGCCAATCGCAGAGCCAACGCGACGTACACCTTGGCCGTCTTCACTAAGCTATCCACGAAGACGAACTCGTCCGGGCCGTGGGCCCCGAACCCTATGGGGCCGAAGCCGATTGTCTGTATGCCTGCCTGCCTGTAGAGGCGGCCGTCGGTGCTTCCCGCCCACGTCACGTATAGCTCGGGCTCGGCGCCGAGAGCCGCCGGGACGGCGTCCATGAACACCTTGCCCAGCTCCGAGTCCGGCGGCGTGTAGTTGGCGGGCGTGTAGACCCAGTTGCCTTCCTCGTCCTTGGGGGCCACTATCTCCCAGCTCCAGTCGGGGTCTCCCGCCCCCGCCTTGTCCAGGTCGGCGGTGACCTCGGCGACGACGTCGTCGGCGGTCTCACCTATGACGAGGCGGCGGTCCACGGTGATTGTGCACTCGGCGGGCACCTGGTTGCTCACGGTCCCCGCCTCTATGATGTTGACGCTCTGCATGGGGTGGCCTATCCACTCGTGGAACTTGTCGATGTGGTGCTCCAGCGCCAGCACGCCCTTGGAGGCCTTGGCGATGGCGTTGATCCCCGTGGTGCGAGAAGCCGCGGTGTGGGCGGCCCTGCCGTAGAACTTGACCTGGAAACCGAACATGCCGCGCTCCGCCACCCTGACCTTGAGGTTGCTCTGCTCACCGATCACCACGTAGTCGGGTCGCCTCATCTCGCCCTTGGTTATCTTCTCGACCAGCACCTTGGAGCCGAAGGCGGCTCCCCTCTCCTCGTCGGGGACCAAGTGGACTCCTACGCTGAGGGGCAGCGCCATCTCCTTCAGTATCTCCAGCACGTGGATCATGACGGCACAGCTGCTCTTCATGTCGCTGGAGCCGCGGCCGTAGAGCCTCCCGTCTTCGAGCACGGGGTCCCAAGGCGCCTTGGTCCAGGCGTCCGGCTTCGCGATGGGAACTACGTCCAGGTGACCGTTGAACACCAGAAGCCTCTCGGCGCCAGGGTTCAGCACGGCGTTGATAATGGGCCGATCTTCACTGCCGTGGAGCTCGGCCTCGACCCCTATCGCCTCAAGGAGCTCCCTAGCCCGGTTCATCACAGCCTTCTCCTCCCCGGAGACGCTGGGCACCCTGACCAGCTCCTTGGCCAGCTTCACGATCCTCGCCTCGTCTATCCTCGACAACGCTTCGCTGAGAATTGTTTGATCCATTTGACTCACAGAAAAGAATGACGGCTGGGGCACATAAAAATTCTCAGGGAGGCGTCAATGAGCCGAGCACAGCCATCCTGCCGGCGCCGGTGGCCGCCGGCAGGTTACACGGCGTCCCCATCACGTGCTCGTTCGCCAGAAGCGCCATCAGCAGCGCCTCCTTAGCTTCCGACGGGTATCCCAGCCGCGAGTAGTCGTATATAGGGACACTCAGCCTACGCCGCAGCCCCTCCACGAGGCACGGGTTCCTGGAGCCGCCGCCGCTGATGTAGACCATGTCGACGGGGCCGGGGAGGTGGCGTTCATAGGCCCGGGCCATGGACTCGATGGTGAGCTCGGTGACGGTGGCGACCACGTTGACGGGGCTCAGCCCTTGGGCGTCGGCTCGGTTGAACACCGCCATGGCGTACTGCTCTCCGAATTCCTCCCTGCCCGTGCTCTTGGGTGGCTTCCTTCCGTAGTAGGGGTGAGTCAGCAGCTCATCCAGAAGAGCCTTGTTTGGTTCCCCGCTCCTCGCCATGGCCCCGTCCACGTCGTGGGTCAGGCCTGCGTAGCGACCGGCGGCTGCGTCTATGATCATGTTGCCGGGGCCCGTGTCGAACGCCACCACATCGTCGAACCCGCAACCAGCCGGGAGATACGTGAGGTTGGCGATGCCGCCGATGTTCTGCAGCACCCTATGCGCCGTGGGCGACCTATGGAGAACCCAATCCAGGTACGGCGTCAATGGCGCCCCCTCCCCGCCGGCGGCTATGTCTGCCTTCCTGAAGTCCGCGACCACGGGCAGCCCGGTCCGGGCGGCGATGACCGCCGGCTCCCCGATCTGCATGGTGGACCTGTAACGGTGACCCACGGCCTCCTTGAGCCATGGCTGATGCCAAACAGTCTGGCCGTGAGAGCCGATGAGATCGATCTCCCCTGGATCGAGCCCCGCCTCGCCTATTATGGCTTCAGCGGCGTCCGCGAAAAGGTGCCCGACGAGCATGTTCAGCTCGGACGCCTCGCTGAGCCCCGAGGAGCCGTCCTTGAACAGGGTGAACAGCCTCTCACGGACCGCGGCGGGGTAGGGGTACGTCCTGTGGGCGATGAGCCTGACCTCGGCGTCTACGCCGGTTCCTGTGATCTCGGAGACGGCGGCGGTGACGCCGTCGACCGAGGTCCCCGACATGAGCCCCACGACAACACGCGCACGTTTCTCGCTCAGCCTCTGGACACGGTCGTACCCCATCAAGTGTCGCCCCGGTACACCGTGTCGCCGCCCACGATGGTCTCCTTGACGTTGAACCCCCAGTCCATTATGGTGACGTCGGCCTCGGAGCCCTCCGCGAGCTTTCCCTTGCCGGGGGTCAGCCTCAGCACACGGGCCGGGGAGTGGGACGCCATCTGGACGGCCTCCGAGACCGAAAAACCGACTTCCTCGACCATCAACCTGACTGCGTCGTTGAGCCTGATGGAGCTGCCTGCGATGACGCCGTCGGGCAACCGCACCAGGCCGTCCCTGAGCACAATACGTCTGCCCCTGTAGGTGTACTCGCCGTCCGGCAGCCCCGCTGGCTTTATGCTGTCGGAGACGAGGACGGTCTTGGCCAGGCCTTTGCAGAGGGCGGCGAGCCGCAGCGCGGCGGGGTGGACGTGCAGGCCGTCGGCGATGAGCTCCACGGAGACCCTTCCATCCGTGAGGGCGGCGCCAATCATCCCGGGCTCCCTGTGGTGGAGGCCCCTCATCCCGTTGTAGAGGTGGCTCACGTGGCTCAGGCCGTGGCCGAAGGCTACCAACGCGGTGTCGTAGTCTGCGTCCGTGTGACCAGCCGAGGCAACTATCATGTGGTCAGTGAGCCAGCTTATAGCCCCCAGCGCCCCGGGGACCTCGGGGGCGAGAGTCACGATCCTCAGCAACCCTCCGGCGGCTGCGTGGAGCTCCCTGAGCTCCTCAGTGTCGGGGGCGCGTATAGCGTCGACGTGCTGGGCGCCCCGCCTCTCCTCGCTTAGGTAGGGGCCCTCTAGGTGGAGACCAAGCAGCCTTGCCCCGTTGAGCCCCGCCTCCGCGGCCTCGACGACGCGTTTCACGGATTCGAGCAGGTCTTTCCTGGGCGCCGTCTGGGTTGTCGCGAGGAACCCCGTCACGCCGCCGGCCGCAAGGTAGCCCGAAATACCGTTCATGGCCTCCGGGTCGTCGTCCATGGCGTCGTACCCGGCTCCGCCGTGGACGTGGATGTCGATGAGACCTGGACAGATGAGGTCATCGCCGTGGTCGAGCACCTCCCTGTACGGATGCTTCCTCGGGCCAGCGTACAGCACCCTGCCGCCGGCGATCTCCACCTGGCCGTGGGAAATGAGCTCGAACGGTGTCACCACCGTGCCCCTCAGCGTGTACCCGCTCATCTGGAGCCCTCCCTGTACAGCAGATGGGAGCTGCGCTCGTCCTTGAAGCGCTCAAGCCCCGTCTCCCACGAGGCCACGATCTCCTTCACAGGCACGCCTTCAAGTAGGCTAAGCCTCAAGCGGTCAGTCCCGGCGAGGAGGTCGAAGTGCCGCCTCTTCTCGTAGGTGGGCTCGTTGAACCCGAAGCGGCTGGGGTGTAGATTCATTAGGGTCCTCAGCAGGTGGATGCCGGTCTCCACGGGCCTGAATGAGTGGCGATCCGTGACGTGCACCTGGACGCCGCCGCAGCTCTCGCCTCTGTGCTGCCAGAACGTGGGGGTGAAGAAGCAGGTCCTGAACCCGACGCCGGGGAGGGCAAGGGCGTTGAGGGTGGAAGCCCATTCTCTGCCGTCTATCCATGGGGCCCCGAGGTACTCGAAGGGCTTGGTGGTGCCCCTGCCCTCGGACGCGTTGACGCCCTCGAAGAGGCAGGTCCCGGGGTACACCGTCGCGGTGTCAAGGGTGGGCAGGTTGGGGCTGGGCTGTACCCATGGGAGCCCCGTCTCGTCGAACCACGTGCCCCTGTCCCAGCCCGTCATCTCTACTACGGTGAGGTCACACCCGATGCTCCGGTTGATGAACGACGCCAGCTCGCCCATGGTTAAACCGTGGCGGACGGGGATCGGGTGCAACCCGATGAAGGACTCGTAGCCCGGCTCCAGTATGTTCCCCTCGACTGTCTCCCCGTTCACCGGGTTGGGCCTGTCCAGGACGACCATGGAGACGCCGTTCTCCTCGGCGGCCTCCATACAGTAGGTGAGGGTGGACACATAGGTGTAGAACCTTGCCCCGCAGTCCTGGATGTCGAACACCATGGCGTCGACTCCGTCCAGCGTCTCAGGCGTGGGCTTGAGGCGGTCGCCGTAGAGGCTGTACACGGGGAGCCCGGTGTACCCGTCCACGCCGGACTCGACGCCCAGGGCGTCCTGTACGTCACCCCTGGCCCCGTGCTCGGGGCCGAACGCAGCCACCAAATCGATACCCGGGCTCGCGTGGAACGCGTCCAAGTCAGACTCCAGGTTACGCGTCACTCCAGTATGGTTGGTGACGAGGGCCACGGCCTGTGACCCCAAATGCTTCACCGGGTCCTTGAGCAGCGCGTCAAGCCCTGTCGTGACGCTCAAGGGGCCGGACCACTCCTGTCTGAGTGCGTGTGCTCGGTGATCATGTCTTTGCGCCTCTTCTCTCCAGTATCTCCCTCAGCGAAGCCCATCCGTCGAGAGACGCCCTGGCCTCTTCTGGCGTCATATCGGTCAACGTTATGAGTGTCGCCACTCGGACGTCGCCTTCGGCGGCTATGAGGAGGTTCTCGGCTTCTGTCCTGTCCACGCCCGTTATCTCTGTTAACATCTCTATGCTGCGGTCAACGAGTTTTCTGTTGCTGGCCTGGACCCCCACCATGTAGCCGTCGTGCACCAGCCCCAGCTTCACCATGGAGGCGGTGGTCATCATGTTCAGCACCATCTTCTGAGCCGTGCCAGACTTCATCCTCGTCGAGCCGGCCACCACCTCGGGGCCCACAACGACCTCGATGGCCACGTCCACCAGCTCCGACAGGGGCGTACCATCGTTGTTAGCCACGCCGACGGTGTGGGTCCCCAGGCTCCTTGCGTACTTCATGGCCCCTAGCACGTAAGGTGTGGAGCCGGACGCCGCTACACCGACCACAAGGTCGGCCTCCCCTAGGCCCAGGCGAGCCAAATCCTCTTCTGCATTTCCCGCTTTGTCCTCGGCTGCCTCCACCGACCTGAACACCGCCTCACGGCCTCCAGCGATGACGGCCTGGATTTTCTCCGAGGGCAGCCCGTAGGTCGGCGGAATCTCCGCGGCCTCGAGGACGCAGAGGCGGCCGCTGGTGCCGGCGCCGACAAGGAAGACGCGGCCACCTCCCCTCAGCGTCGAGACTATTAACTCGACGGCTCTCTCCACCTCGGCTAGCCGCGAGGCCACCGCGCCTGCTACGCGGGAGTCCTCGCAGTTGATTATCTCAACCACCTCAGCTATCGTCTTGGCGTCGATGCCCCGTGAACGGGGGTTCACCCTCTCAGATACCCTACTCATCGGCCTCACCGAGCCCTCTGTAGCTCTCCTCCACCCTCTGGAGCAGAGCCTCGTCTACGGTCACCCCGAGGGACCTCAGGGCGAGGAGGCCGGAGCCTAGCAGCGGCGGCATCCGCGGCTTGATGAGCGCGCATCCAGGGGCCTCGCGCCTCACCACCTCTTCGAATGCGATTGTGTATACGCTCGACTGCTTGAAGACGCCGCCGTTTAGGGACACGGGGAACTCGCCTGACATGCCCAGCCGCCTTATCACGGCGTTTGCCACGAACCCGAGCTCCGCGCCGGCCTCCGCCATCACCAGCGCTGCGGCTTCGTCGCCCTCGGCCTCGGCCTCCCTTACGAGGGGGACGAGGTACGCGACGTCCCTGGGCTCCCGGCCAGGCTCATAGACCCAGTCTATGATGTCCTCAATGCGCCCGAGCCTGAGGTGGCTGACTATCTTCTGTTTAAGCACGGTCTCGGGGCCTCTTCCGTCGTGAGCCCTGAGCGCGGCCATGATGGCCTTCAGGCCTATGGTGTAGCCGCTGCCCTCGTCCCCCAGCCGCCAGCCCCAGCCGCCGGCGCGCGCCGTCTCCCCCAGCCGGTTCTCTCCGTACGCTATGGAGCCGGTGCCGGCGATGACGACTACGCCGGGTCTACACCCTGTGCCGCCCGCGAGAGCCGAAGCGGCGTCCGAGAATATCGCGGTGTCCCCGAAGGAGGGGCGCATACCGTCGAGGAGCTCCTGTCTCAGCCTGGACAGGTCTGTTCCTGCGACGCCCAGCCTGCTGGCCAGAAACTCGTGTACGCCGCACCGGGCCGACGCCTCGTCAACCGCCTCAAGGATGTTGGCGAGAGCCCTCTCCGCGCCTATGGTGATGGGGTTGGACGGTCCCGCCTTGGCCGTGGCGAGAGCCTCGCCCTCGGTGGAGATTATCACGGTTCGCGTCGCGGAGCCGCCGCCGTCTACGCCTAGAACGTGTCCCTTAGGCACCGAGTTTCACTGATCCTTTGGCGTGTCGAAGGCTTAAAACGTCTGTTGTGAGAGCCTCTCGCTGAGGCGCACCTCGGCGCCGTCTCCCTGGGCCCACAGGGATATGAGGTGGAGGTTCTCCTCGTACCGCCTGTCCAGCAGCCAGTAGTGGCACCAGTCGTCGCGGCCTCTGATGCCGCGGCCGAGGCTCTGGTTCGCGGCCCTGTACGCGTCCATGGTGTACCACCTGTTCCCGAGGCCCCTCCTCAGCCCGTTGTAGTACCCGATCTGGGCCTTGATGAGGGGGTCGCCGTAGTTGGCGTAGGGGACGCCCACCAGCACGATGCCCCGGGCCTGGTCGCCTGGGAAGTTGCTTCCCTCGCTGTTCCTGCCCCTGAACACGCAGCTGAGGACGGCGCCGCCGACGCCCACCGCCATCCTCTTGTACCTCGTCACAACGTCCCGGTTACGCTTGGCATCCGTGCCTTCCCTGTAGAGCTGCTTGCCGCCTAGGTAGAGCCTACCTTCACGCCTCTTCACGTACCCCTTGGACGCCCAGGTGTCCAGGCAGGTGTTCATGAAGCCGCGCTGGGTGAAGAAGATGAGGACGCCTTGATCCACGGCCTCCACGGCCCTAGACACGGCCTCGCCCATGCGGGTGATCATCTCGTCCGTGCGTTCACGGTAGGCGGAGGTCACTCCGGTCTCTACGACCATCCTTATCCGTTTGCTCTTCTGTATGCTGGGGTAAGACCTCTGGGCGGCGTCTCCTAGGCCGATTATCTCGCTGAACGTGTCCAAGGGGCTGAGGGTGCCGCTCATGACTATGGCTCCGCTGGCCTCCTCCACCACGGGCACAACGGCTAGGCTCGGGTCTAGGCACCGGTACTCCATCACCGGCGCCCCGTAATAGCTCCGGGTGTAGAGGCCTACGTACTTGTCCTTTACGCTCGTCTGGAGGAGCTCGAAGAACCCGAGAAGCCCGTTGAGGTAGGAGACAGGCGGGTTCCCGCCCTGCATCTTCTTCGCCCTGACAGCGTCGACGAAGACGGCGTGGCCGTCGATGAATGCGTCTACGTCCATCCCGAGGGCCAGCTCCAGGTCCCGTTGAAGCGTCTCCGCTGACACGAGGCGAGGCTTACCCTGGTCGCTCTTGAGGAGGTGCTCGCCGAGGCGCTCTATGAACCGCGGCGACTCCCCGATGAGCCTCATCTCCTCCGCGGCGGCGCTTAACCCCCGCTCCGTGATGGTGTCGCTGAGAATCTCCTGGCCCACCCGGTCCACGTTGTGGCCCTCGTCGAGGACCAGCACCCAGCCCTCCAAGTCGAGCCCGGTGGTGAGCCTGATCATGGGGTTGAATATATAGGGGTAAGGCGCCACCACCACCCGTGACTCCTTCATCATGCACCTGGCGAGGTAGTAGGGGCATATCTGTCTACGCCGCCCCTCCTTCACCAGTATGTCCCTCGACAGTATGCTTGGGAGGCCCCTGGGGGGCTTGTCCAGGTCGCTGACGTAGGGGCAGTCCTCGTTCTTCCGTAGTACGTTGCAGAGCTCCTGGGCCTCGTTCCTCGGCAGGTCCCTGCACTCCGGGTTCACACATAGATGACCCCTGCTGGCCAGGTTCACGGCCGTGTAGCTCTCCCCTGACTTCTCGTTGATCTTCTCCAGCTCGAGCAGCACCTGGCGCACCTGCTCGTGGGTCCTAGTGCCGTAGAGTATCCTCTTACCCATCGGGAGCAGGCAGCTGAGGACGCTTATGGTCTTACCGAACCCGTTGCACGCCTCGGCCACGAGGACGCCGCCCCGCCCAGCTGTCTCCTCGATGTCCCTGATGAAGTCAACCTGTGGGGGGTAAGGCTCGTAGGGGAAGAGCCGGCTCCACCCGTCGCCCCCTCCGCCCGACCCGCGCCCTACCGTGAGGAGCCTGCCGCAGGCCCTGCAGAACCTGTCATCCTCGTACTCCTCCACAGTGTACTCTCTGCCGCAGCCGGGGCATTTGATGGAGGGCATAGCAGTACCAATACGCGGGGTCCTGATTTAAGCGAAGTGATAACGAGCTCCTGGGTCAGGGTGACGGCCCTCATTCAGAGATCAGAAGGTTGCGGAGGGTCTCTCTAAGCCTGCGCAGCGAGTCCTTGACTCCGTGTACGGAGACTTCCTTCCACCTGATGGCCGTTATCCCGTTGGGCTCTATCGCGAGGATGGTGAACAGTAAGACTATGGGGATGAGTTCCTCGTAGCCGCCCACCCAAGTCCCTAAGGACTTCATCAATACATAGGTGAGGCTCTTCTTGGCCGAGGCCACCAGGAACCCGCCGACGATGGCGCCAGTGATGCTGTTGAGGCCGCCTAGGACGCTGCCTGCCATGACGTTCACCAAGAGGATGTCGCTGTAGTCTATGCTGGTCCCAATCCAGAGTGGGATTATGGCGCCGGCCAGACCCGCCAAGGCCCCCGAGATGAACCAGGAGGCGACGTGGACGCGGTGGATGTTCACTCCTAGGCTCGAGGCGAGGAACTCGTCCTCGGCGGTGGCCCTCATCGCGATGCCGAACTTCGAGACGTAGAGGAAGACGTTGAGCGCACCGACGAGAAGCAGAACGGTGACGGGGGCCACGAAGCCGATGCCTGGAAGGCCGTTGACCCTGAAGTCGTAGTTCCGGAGAAGGAACCCGTACGACTGGACGCCCATGCTCACGAGGAGCCAGTAGCTGAAAATCGCAAGAACCATGGCGATCATATGGGACATTATGTAGAACGTGAACGTCAACGTGATCTCCCTCATCCCCTGCGCCTTTATGGGACGGACGATGCAGACGTATAGCAGTACGCCCAGCAAGCCGCACACGAGCACCACGACGGGCCACGTCTGGTAGGGGCTGAACCCATGGAACCTTACCAGATAGAACGCCACGACGGTGCCTATGCTCGCGTAGCTGGTGTGGGCGAAGTTCGGGAACTTCTCCATCATATACGTGAACGTGAAGCCGATGCAGAGAATGACGAGTAAGCTGACGTTAATAACGAGGTTAGAAACGAGAGCTAAACTCATCAAACCAAACCTCGAACGGCAGTATAAAAGATGAACCCGGGAGCCCCGCTGCCCGCCTCCTATTATATAGTCATGTAGATATTCTCTCGCAGGAGAGCAGAATTGGCTAAAGAAGTGTTGATTAAAAACGGTAGAGTGGTGGACGGCACCGGCAGCCCCTGGTTCAGGGGAGACGTTGCCGTAAGCACAGGGAAGATCACGCAGGTCGGGAGACTGGACCCCAAAGACTATGACATGGTGATAGACGCCGATGGGCTCGTCGTGTCACCCGGGATCATAGACGTTCACTCCCACAGCGACTTCTCGCTGCTTGTGAACCCCGAGGCGGACAGCTTCATCCGCCAGGGCGTCACCACCGTCTTCAACGGCAACTGCGGCAACTCCGCAGCGCCGTTAAACGAGGCGGCAAGGAAGTTCTTCGAGGAGAGGAGGGAGGTCAGCTTCGACTGGCTGTCCACAGCCGAGTACCTCTCGATGATGGAGTCTAGGGGCGTAGCCATCAACTCGGCGACATTCACTGGGCTAGGCAACCTACTGGTCTCCGCCGTTGGGATGGACGCGTATGACAGGCCGCCCACCAACGATGAGCTTGAACAGATGAAGGGCATGCTCAAGCAGGCGATGGATGAGGGATCGTACGGCCTCTCCTCGGGCCTAGAGTACGACCCCCAGACGCTGATAGACACTGACGCCCTCGTCGAGCTCTGCCGCGTCGTAGCCGAGTACGGCGGCATCTACGCGACCCACATCAGGAGCAGGGACGTCAAGGTGGTGGAGGCGGCCAAGGAGGCGGAGGAGATAGGGGAGAGATCGGGGGTATCCGTGGAGGGCGTCCACTGGGGCGCCAGATATCCATCGGACGGCAAAACCAAGCACATAGTGGACCTCTTCGACCAAGCCAGAGAGAGTGGATTAGACGTATCATTTAACCAGGTGCCGTGGACCATGGACGAGGACGGGGTAGGCTGGTGCGGATGCGGGCTCATCGAGCCAATAATCATAGGCTCCAAGTACATCAAGAAGGGCGGCGAGTTCACCTACGAGATGCTGAAGGACCCTGAGGTCATAGAGTACCTGAGAAGGGACCTCCCCAACCGCCAGTACGGCCCCATCCTGGCCGGTAGACGAGGGCTCCTAGACACCTGGGACCGTTTCCTCGTGGCCCACTGCGAGAAGAGCCCAGAGTACAACGGCATGAATCTGAAGCAGATAGGGCAACAGATGGGGAAGGACCCGTTCGACGCCCTCATAGACATCCTGGTGAAGGAGGGCGAGGGCTTCGAAAGGGCGTGGGGGGCCGTGGGGATCACGAGCAGGTGGGACACAGACTTCTCGCTGCTGCACCCCAACTGCTCCGTCGCCATCGACTCGGGGAACGACTCGCCGGGGGGCCCCCTCGCCGAGGAGCCCGTCGGGGAGCTCACAACCAGGGCCTACGGCCAGTACCCCTACTTCTTCGAGAAATGGGTCAGAGAGGACAGCGCCCTCAGCCTAGAGGAGGCTGTGAGGAAATGCACCGGTCTACCCGCCCAGAGGATGCGAGTCATGGACAGGGGC
>JAEHCT010000209.1 GCA_020697635.1 Candidatus Bathyarchaeota archaeon | reverse complement strand
AGCGGCGGCCTGGAGGGGGCCGAGCAGGGCGCCTCCCTGACCATCGGGGGCCCGCGGGACGCCTACGAGGAGATCAAGCCCCTGCTGGAGGATGTGGCGAGGGAGGGTGCGCACCTGTACTGTGGGCCCAGCGGCGCCGGCCACTACGTCACGATGGTTCACAACGGCGTCGAGTACGCCATGCTCCAGTCCATAGGAGAAGGCTTCGAGATGCTTGAAGGCGGCCCCTACGACCTGGACCTCGCCGCCGTCGCGGACGTGTGGAATAACGGCTGCGTCATCCGGTCGTGGATGCTCGGGCTGGCAGGGGAAGCCTTCAGGAAGGACCCCCGACTGAGATCGCTCAGGGGTCTGGTGGGCGGCGGCGAGACCGGCCGCTGGGCAGTGGAGGCCGCCCTTGAGCAGGAGACCCCGACGCCTGTCATCGCGTTGTCCTTGATGATGAGGTATCGCTCGAGGCAGGCGGACACGTTCGCGGGAAAGGTGGTGGCCGCGATCCGCCGGGAGTTCGGCGGACACCCAGTCAAGACCACGTGAATGCGGTATACACGACGCTCACTTATTGGAGTGAAACGTTAAGCATGCACTCACGTCTGTCTCGTCCATGACCAGAGAACACAACGTGTGATAAAGCCCGGGTTTTAACGATCGAGGTGCAGCCTGAGCCTAACTACTTATTTTTCACCGATTGGTATCTCAGAGGGATGAAGGTCAGGGTCAGGGTCTTCGGCGACGTAGCCTCCTCCGTAGGGAACAAGCACACGGTCGAGCTACGCGAAGGCGCCACGGTTCTATCTTTAACAAACACCATCCAGGAGAACGCGGGCAACACCAGACGCGGCTACCTGGGGGAGTTCAAGGTCGGTGGCGCTGATCTGGCCATCATGATCAACGGCAAGAACATCGCGCTGCTGGACGGCGTGAACACGAAGCTCTTCGACGAGGCTGACATAGTCATCATGCCCTTCGTGGTCGGCGGGTGAATCCCGCGGCACCGCAGTCGATATGATCATATATGCAGCTCGATGGTAAAACGCTTAAACCCGTTTTACGGTTCAGTTAAACGATAATTATGAAGGGATGGAACGGTAAGATCCTCAGAGTAGACCTATCGAAAGGTACAACGAAGGTCGTACCATACTCTGAGGAGACAGCCAAGAAGTTCATCGGTGGCAGGGGCCTCGCAGTCAAGCTCCTGTGGGACGAGCTGCCGTCGGGGGCCGACCCCCTTGGGCCGGAGAACATCATAGTTTTCGCCACCGGCCCATACACGGCTCTCCAGGTTCCCAACAGCGGCAAGATGGTTGTCGCCTCCAAGAGCCCCTTGACGGGCGGCTACGGCGACGGCAACCTGGGGACCCGGGCGGCCACCAACATGAGGAAGTGCGGCGTCGACGCCGTCGCTGTGACCGGTAAGGCCGAGAAGCCCGTCTACATCTATGTCGAGGACGACGAGACGGAGATCCGTGACGCCGGCCACCTCTGGGGCAAGGACAGCTACGAGACAGAGGACTGGATAATGGAGAAACACGGCAAGGCGGCGGGGGTCCTGATAATAGGGCAGAGCGGAGAGAACCTGTGCAGGCTAGCCACCGTGGTAGCCCAGAAGGGCAGGGCCGGGGGAAGGCCTGGGATGGGCGCCGTCATGGGCAGCAAGAACCTGAAGGCACTCGTCTTCAAGGGCAGCAAAGAGCTAGCTGTGGCTGACCCCGAGAAGCTGAAAGACCTAGGTAGGAAGGGGTTCGAGAAGATCCCCAAGTTTGACGCCTTCCCGAGCTGGAAGAGGGAGGGCACCATGATGGCAGCCGACATGATGCAGACGGCAGGCGCTCTGCCGACAAGGAACTTCAGCGAGGGAGTGTTCGAGCACATCGAGAACGTGAACGGTGACGCAGTCCACGCCGCCACAGTGACGCAGCGGGGCTGCCCTAACTGTAACATGATCTGCGGCAACACCATCCTCGACAGCGAGGGCAGGGAGTCAGAGCTGGACTACGAGAACGTCACTATGCTCGGCAGCAACATCGGGCTAGGCGACCTCGCGCAGATAGGCACGCTGAACAGGATATGCGACGAGCTTGGCTTGGACACCATAGGCGCAGGCAACGCCATAGGGTTCGCCATGGAGTGCGCCGAGAAGGGGCTCCATCCCATAGCCGTCAACTGGGGCGACTTCGAGGGAGCCAAGAAGCTGCTCTACGAGATGGCGATGATGGAGGGCGACGGCGCCCTCTTCGGCCTCGGCACCAGGGCGGCGGCGGAGAAGATCGGCGGCGAGGCCCCCGACTTCGCCATCCACGCCAAGGGCTTGGAGGTGAGCGCCTACGACTGCCACGTCTGCCCGGGGATGGCGCTGAGCTTCGGCACGAGCCCCATCGGCGCCCACCACAAGGACGCGTGGGTCATAAGCTGGGAGATAAGCAGCGGCATCCGAGAGGAGTACGGGCCCGAGAAGGCGGACAAGGTCATCGAGTTCCAGCGCATCCGCGGCGGCATGTTCGAGTGCCTCGTGGGCTGCAGGTTCCCGTGGATCGAGCTGGGCTACCCGCTTGAGGACTACCCAGGGTACTTCGAGGCGGCCACAGGCGTCGAGATGAGCCTCGACGACATGTGGACGATGGGGGACCGCGTCTACGCCCTGGTACGCGCCTTCTGGGTGAGGGAGTACGGCGACAAGTGGGGGCGACACATGGACTACCCGCCTGAACGATGGTTCAAGCACCCCCTCACAGAGGGGGCGCTGGCCGGCAAGCACCTAGACAAGGAGAAGTACGACAAGCTGCTGGGCTTCTACTACGAGAAGCGTGGCTGGGACGACAGGGGTATACCCACCAAGGCGACGCTGAAGAAGCTGAGTCTAGCTAAAGAAGCAGGGCAACTAGCTAAATACGTGGGGCTCAAGTAGCCAAAAACCTCTTTTTGGAACATCTTTTCCGGTTCGTTCCTAGGGATTCCTCATACATAGAATCGGTTTATTATCTACCTGATCAACAATGAGGAAAACAACATCGATACTAATCGGACTAATAGTCTCAATCACGTTACTGACACCCGTCATGGCATTCGCTGAGACGCCCTCAGGCAAGCCGAAGGAGTTCCCAGCGCCCAAGCCTGGGCCCGGAGCCACTCAGATGAACATGACAGACACGGTACCACAGATGTTCAGCCATAGATTGGTTGCAGACACACCACAGGTGCTTAGGTTCAGAAACATGGTAATGGAGGTCACCGCCAACAGGCAGATGACCATGAGCGTCACCTCGGATGGCTCCGTCAAGCTGAGGTACTTCT
>JAEHCT010000208.1 GCA_020697635.1 Candidatus Bathyarchaeota archaeon | reverse complement strand
AGGCAACGCCGTCGCCATCCTCGCCCACACCCAGAGGGGCGACGAGATAATACTCGAGGAGAGGAGCCACATCTACGTGAACGAGGTGGGCGGCCTCGCGGTCATGGGGTCGCTCATGGCCCGCACCATAAAGGGCGAGAAGGGCTGGATGCCCCCCGACGACGTCAGGGCTGCCATCAGGTCCGACAACATCCACTACCCCCGGACGAGCCTGGTCTGCGTCGAGAACACCCACAACTCTGCCGGCGGTATAGCGCTCACACCCGAGCAGATGAAGAGCAACTGGGACGTAGCTAAGGAGCACAGCCTCGGGCTACACCTAGACGGCGCCCGGATATTCAACGCGTCGGTGGCCCTTGGCGTCGACGTGAAGAAGCTCGCCCAGTACGCCGACACCATACAGATATGCCTGAGCAAGGGCCTCTCAGCCCCCATCGGATCGATGGTGGTGGGCCCCCAAGACCTCATAGACAAGGCCCGCAAGTACAGGAAGATGCTCGGCGGCGGCATGAGGCAGGCCGGGATCATAGCCGCCCCCGGAATAATAGCTCTCACCAAGATGGTGGACAGGCTGGCCGACGACCACAGGAACGCAAAGCTCCTCGCCGAGGGGTTATCGGGACTAGGCGTTAAGATCAACAACGATGTTCAGACCAATATGGTCTACATCGATCTCACTTCGCTTGGCTGGGATAACGACAGATGGATCAAAACATGCTCTGAGTTAGGTTGGAAGGCTAGGGGTGGAGGCGCAAACACAAGGTTAGTTACCCACTACGGCATCGAGGAGGAGGACATAAGGTCCTTCCTAGAAGGATTGGCCAGGCTGATGAGGTAGCTCCTAACCCTTTTTTATTTAATACGCATCATCTATTTTTCATGGTCGTCATACCCGCAGATGAGCTCAAGGAGCTAGGCGTTAACATATTCATGGCTCAGGGCGCCTCCGAGGAGCGCGCCCGGTTCCTCGTCGGTACCCTGGTGGAGGCGAACCTCACGGGCCACGACAGCCACGGCGTCCACTTCTACGTCAAGTACAGTGAACGCATCGAGGAGGGCTACATCAAGGTGGACGAGGAGCCTGTGATCATCAAGGAGTCCCCGTCTTCAGCCCTCATCGACGGCGGGTGGACGTTCGGCCAGGTGACAGCAATGAAGGTCGCGGAGACGGCGGTGGAGAAGGCGAAGGAGCACATGGTCGCAGGCGTCGGAGCCTTCAACTGCAACCACATAGGCCGCATAGGGTACTACACGGAGTGGGCGGCCAAGCACGACATCATAGCCACGTTCTACGTGAACGTGGGGAACAAGATCGTGTCGGCCTACAACGGGCTGGGCAGAGCCTTCGGGACGAACCCCTTTAGCGTCTCAGCTCCCACCGGCTCCGAGACACCGTTCCTCGTCGACTACGCGACCAGCGTCGTGGCCGCCGGGAAGATAACCGTCGCCAGGGCTAAGAAGAGCAAGATACCGGGGCACTGGACGAGGGACAAGTACGGCCGAGTCACTGATGACCCCAACGCGATGTCCGAAGGCGGCTGGCTACTACCCTTCGGAGATTACAAGGGTCAGGGGCTCCAGATGGCATCCGAGCTGCTGGGAGCCGTGTTGACCGGCTCCAGGACAGGCCTCTCGGGGATAACTGTTCCTCCGTCGCCCAACGGCATCTTCATGCTAGCCGTGAACCCCGAGGGGTTCGTGGGGCTGGACGAGTTCAAGAGGAGCACCACGGAGCTGCTGAGTAAGGTCAAGAGCCTCCCCGCCGTCGCCGGTGAAAGGGTGATGGTCCCCGGCGAGCCCGAGAAGGAGTCCAAGGAGAGGCGCCTCAAGGAGGGTATAGCCGTCCCTGAGTCTACTTGGGGCGAGATCAAGGCTCTCTGCAGTCGTCTGGGCGTCGAGGTAAAGTAATTAACGTCCACCCTCTTCAAAGTATCAACATGACCGTCGGCTTCCCCGTGGAGGAGGTAGGGGAGGGAAGGGCGAGGATACTCGTCCCCACCCTGGACGAGTCGTGTGGGGAGCCTGAGCAGCGCCTGAGAAGCATGGCCCCCGTGTTCTACAACCCGGTCATGAAGCCTAACCGGGACACCGCGGTCCTTGTCTTGCGAGCCCATCAGAAGGATCTGGGCCGAGGCGTTGACGCCTGTGAGCCCATGGCTGGCAGCGGCGTCAGGGGGATCAGGCTCGCCCTAGAGGTCGACGAGGTCGAGAGAGTAGTGATGGGGGACCTGAGCCCCAGCGCCGTCAAACTAGGAGAGCTCAACGCCGAAAGGAACGGCGTGTCGGGAAGGGTCAGCGTCCGGCTCCTCGACGCCAACCTCCTCCTGTCCCTCCACTGCTACCCTGGGGGAAGGTTCGACTACGTCGACGTGGACCCATACGGGTCACCCGCCCCGTTCATCGACACTGCCATACGCTCGGTGAACAACCACGGGGTCCTCGCCCTCACCGCGACCGACATGGCGCCGCTGTGCGGGGTGAGCCCCGGGGCGTGCATGAGGAAGTACGGTGGGAAGCCGCTTGCAGGCGAGTTCTGCCACGAGACGGCGCTGCGGCTGCTAACCGGGGCACTCGTCAGGCAGGCGGCGGTGCACGAGAGGGCGGCGACGCCTCTATTCTCATACTACTCGGACCACTATATCCGAGTCTACAGCAGGCTCGACAAGGGGAAACGACGCGCAGACGGCCTGCTCGCGCAGATGGGGTACCTCAAGTACTGTCCGAGGTGTCTACATAGGATGGCTTCGAAGGACAACAAGGCGGAGAGTTGCGAGTCATGTGGGTCCGAGACGAAGGTCGCGGGGCCGCTGTGGCTGGGGGAGCAGGCCGACCCCGTGTACCTGTCGCGGATGCTGGAGGATTCCGAAGCTCTGGACTACTTGGTGGGCGCGAAGGCTGTGGCGCTCATAAGGACTGTGAGGGACGAGCACGGGTACCCTCCGTGGTTCTATGACATAGACGCGGTCTGCTCCCAGCTGGGAGTGAGGTCCATGGCGACCGAGGAGGCGTTGACGAGGATCAGTAAAGCCGGCTACAGGGTGGCCAGGACCCATTACGGGGACAGAGCAATAAAGACGGACGCGTCCATCGATGAGCTGAAAAAAGTGTTTGGTGGCTAGTCCACCTTGTTGAAGCTCTTCGCGGGGGCGTTGCAGATGGGGCACCTGTCAGGCGGGGACCCCTCCACGGTGTTGCCGCACACCTTACAGACGTAGTAGTCGACGGGTGGCGTGGCCCGGCTCCTCTTCCGGCTCCCGGCGGCCTTCGCGTAGAGCCCGGCGTGGATCTTCTCGACCTCGTTGGCGATGTTGAAGCTCCACGA
>JAEHCT010000207.1 GCA_020697635.1 Candidatus Bathyarchaeota archaeon | reverse complement strand
ATGGCGGCGGCTGCGCTCGCTTACGGGATAGTCTACTTCTGGATAAAGCTGAAGATGGAGGCCGGGACGCCCAGCTTACTGGCCTACCCCATATACTACCTCGCCGGGCTCGTGCCCTCACACCTAGTATGCAGACGCACCGACTCGGCTCACCTCGCCGTAGGAATAAAGACCGCCTTCGCAGCGTGGGCGTTCACAGCCGTCACACTCCTAGCCTTTGTAGAAGGGTCCAGCCTCGCCTTCTTCGGCATACTGTTAATCTGTCTAGTCCTTGGAGGAGCGACCGCTTCTTACATAGCTCTCAGGCAGAGCCTCTCCCAGCCACCGTCACATGAAGTTGACTCCGAGAAGAGTCCAACGCCTTAAATCCTGAGCAGCCGAGGGATAATCGAAATGTTCTCCTTCCTGCCCGGCGACGAGGAGCTAACCGAGGAAGCGGTAGACGAGATAATACGGAAGACTGCGGAGAGAATACAGCAGTACGGCATGGAGACCGTAGCCATACTTACCCTCGAGAGCGTCAAGCCCCTCGTCTACGTCGGCGGCGAGATGAGTAGGCTCATGGTATCCCCGTTTCTCCCGGCCCTCGGACCCACCGTCAACGAGTTAGGTGAGAACCTAATCAACGTGTTCGAGGAGCGCAAGAACGTGGAGAAGCTCATCACCATCCTAGAGGAGATGGCAAGAGGAGAGTACGGCAAGGAAGAGGACGAGCAGGAAGCCGGGGCCTCCGAGGAAGGAAAGGAGAAACCCGAGGCCGATGAAGCCTCTGATGAGCAAGCGGAGCCGAAGAAGAGAAAAAGCTGGCGAGACTGGCTCCCCTTCTGAATACTTTCATGTGTTAGCGTTTTAGAAAACCTTATCCATGATGATCTGCGACTGAATATGAATCAGCATGGCAGCCCTCAAGAAGCCAACAGATGAGATGCAGTTCATCATTGCTACCGACGTAGGCTCCACCACCACCAAAGCCAGGTTATTTCACAAGAAGGACGGTGAGTGGAGGTTCCTGGTAGCAGGAGAAGCACCCACGACAGTCGAAGCGCCCTACGAGGACGTGACCCTCGGAGTACAGAACGCGGTACGTGAAGTCGAGGAGTTGACCGGACACAAGCTTCTAGCCCCGGACGGCAGCGGTATAGTACTGCCCTACGACGGCGAGAAGGGCGTAGACCTCTACGTCACCACCAGCAGCGCCGGCGGCGGCCTGCAGATGATGGTATCCGGTCTCATAAAGTCCATGACCGCTGAGAGCGCCAACAGGGCGGCCCTCGGCGCAGGCGCCATAGTCATGGACGTCATAGCCAGGGACGACGGCAGGCAACCCTACCAGAAGATCAGCAGGATCAGGAGCCTAAGGCCCGACATGATCCTAATGGCAGGCGGCACCGACGGCGGCGCCAGCAGTCATGTCATGGAGATCGCGGAGCTGATCAAGGCGGCGGAGCCTAAGCCGCGCCTCGGCGTGGCCTACAAGCTGCCCATAGTCTACGCAGGCAACAAGGTGCTCAGGCCCCAGATAGAGGCGCTCCTCAAAGAGGGTTTCGCCCTCGACATGGTGGACAACATCAGGCCGGTCCTGGAGCAGGAGAACACGGAGCCGGCTAGGCGAGCCGTACACGAGCTGTTCATGGAGCACGTCATGAGCCACGCTCCGGGCTACACGAGACTCATGAAGTGGACCGACGTCGACATCATGCCGACGCCAGCGGGGGAGGGCATGGCCATGCAGCTCATCGCCAACACGTTCAACCTTAACGTGCTGGGCGTCGGCCTCGGAGGCGCTACCACCAACGTATACTCGGTCATGGACGGAAGGTTCGTGAGAAGCGTATCGGCCAACCTGGGGATGAGCTACAGCGTCACCAACGTCATGAAGGAGGCCGGCATCGAGAACATCATGAGGTGGATACCCTTCAACTTGGACACGGAGGAGGTGGCCTCAAGGCTGATGAACAAGATGATCAGGCCTACCACCATCCCCCAGACGCTGGAGGACCTCATCGTAGAGCACAGCGTTGCGCGGGAGGCTCTGAGGCTCGGCCTTAAGCACCACAGGACCATCGCAACCCGCCTCAAGGGCATACAGATTGAGAGGACCATCAGCGATATGTTCGACCAGGCCGTGGCGGAGACCTACGTCGAGATGATGAACATCGACGTCTGCGCCGGTACCGGCGGCTTGCTGAGCCACGCCCCGAGACGCATACAGTCGATGTACATACTGACGGACGCGTGGCAGCCCGAGGGCGTCACGAGGATGTTCCAGGACAGCGTGTTCATGATGCCCCACCTGGGTGTGCTGAGCACCGTCTACCGCGACGCGGCGTGGAACATCTTCGACAAGGACTGCCTCGTGAGGCTTGGTACGAACATTGCGGCCGTCGGCACCGGCAAGCTGGGCGAGCAAGTGATGACGGTGGAGCTGCAGATGCCCAACGGCGAGGAAGTCAAGGAGGAGCTCAGCTTAGGAGACATCAAGCTGGTGAAGCTTACCGAGCTTGAAGAGGCTAAAGCCTTAATCACCCCGGCGAAAGACTACGATGTCGGCGCGGGGCTTGGTAAAGAGCTCGAGGCCAGCGTAAGCGGCGGCGTCGCTGGCGTGATACTCGACGCACGTGGTAGACCCATCTACCTGCCGAAGGAAGATGACCAGCGTAAAGAGCTTCTGCTGAAGTGGTTCAAGGCGATGGATCTATACGACGAGAGCAAGCTGGAGGCGTTGATCTAAGATGGC
The DNA here is from genome assembly GCA_020697635.1 of Candidatus Bathyarchaeota archaeon. Taxonomy (GTDB): domain Archaea; phylum Thermoproteota; class Bathyarchaeia; order TCS64; family TCS64; genus RBG-16-57-9. Next base: position 590 of record JAEHCT010000207.1, on the reverse strand, counting down.
AGACGCAGAGATAGAGAAGAAGACGAACGGAGGAGGGAAGGAGGCCGAGGAGGCCCACGCCTACACGCCGGGCCTCAAGGTCAAGAGGGCGATGAAGGTCGACAAACTGAGGCGGCTACCCATCCTGGGGGAGGTCTTCCCCAAGGTTGGCGACAAGGTGAGTTACGACGAAATCGTCGCCCGGACGGAGATCAGCGGAGACCCTGAGATCGTCAAGGTGGCCATGTTGCTAGGCTTAGAGCCCGAGGACATCCCTCGGTTCATGAACAAGAAGTTGGGAGACACAGTCGAAAAAGGCGAGCAGATCGCCTTCTACAGCGCCCTCTTCGGGCTCATCAAGAAAAGAGTCGAGTCGCCCATAGACGGCACCGTGGAGAGCATCAGCGAGATCACAGGGCAGGTCATCCTCAGGGGGGCGCCCATACCGGTGGAGGTGGATGCCTACATCCAAGGAACCGTCGCAGAAGTCATGCCCAGGGAAGGCGCCGTCATCGAGACCAACGCTGCTTTCATCCAGGGGATCTTCGGCATCGGCGGTGAGACCCACGGGGACGTCCACGTAATCGTCGAGGATAACACCCAAGTGGTGG
>JAEHCT010000206.1 GCA_020697635.1 Candidatus Bathyarchaeota archaeon | reverse complement strand
GGATGCTGGTTAAGCCTCTGCCGGAGAGCCAGTCAAGGCTCGACGGATGGACGGGCCACAAGTCCCTCGTGATGCCCCGGTCGGTCAACTGGGACGCGGTGAAAGCCGCGTACAACTTCCAGCCTCGCAGTTACGAGGAGCTTGTCTCCATGCGAGGAGTCGGGCCCGGCACGGTGAGGGGCCTCGCTCTGGTGGCGGAGCTGGTCTACGGGGACAGCGCCAGCTGGCGCGACCCGGTCAGGTTCAACTTCGCGTTCGGCGGCAAGGACGGGGTTCCTTTCCCCGTCGAGCGGAGGGCCATGGATGACGCGGTTCAGGTTCTCCGGCAGGGAATAGAAGCCTCCAGGATGGGTCGAGACGAGGAGCTCCGCGCCTTCAGGAGGCTCAGGAGATGTGTGCCTCCCAGCGACCCCGTCGCCCTCAAGACCGTGCTATAGCTATGCTGTATGCCTCTGTTTTCTGCCTTACTTCCAGTGAAGGCGCCGAAGAACCTGTACCATACGATGTTGAGAGAGCCAAAGGCATCGTAGTTGGGGCTTAGCTCCGTCTCTCTGACACGAACATCAGCACGATGGCCGCCGTCACCGCTATGCCCAGCCCTATTACCAGGTATAGCTCTCCCCCGAGTACGTTGGATTCTATTCTCTCCGCTTCATCAGCTATCTCGACGTACAGACTGCTCCCGATGATCCTTCTTCGGGTATCCAGCGAATCGCCGATGTAGGCCTGCCTGTCGACGTCGAAGCAGGATAAGATGTGTGACTCGTACTCTGGGGCTCCCGTTATGACTTCTAGGCCTCCGTCCCCCTGCACCAGAGTCAGGTCCACGGGGAGCCAGCCCCACGGCGGCACGTAGATCATGGCCCAGGCATGCCACCCGACTCCGTCCCTGCTGTCGGTGAGGTGGCCTTCCCACGACGTATCGGAGTCTACGATGCTGGGGTGTATGACTATGCCTACCTGGAGATAGGCTGGTATCCCGAGGCTGCGGCACATCGATACGAGGAGGATGGACTGGTCGTCGCAGTCCCCCAGCCCATCCGCGGCGGTGTCGTTGGGGTACCTCGGTACCTCGAAGTTACAGTACTCGGTGTTCACGCTGAGCCAGTCTATCATGTCTACGACGGCACCAAGCACGGTGGAATCCCCGTCAGCCATCTCATGGGCTAGCAGGGACACACGTGGGTCGTCGCTCATGAAGGTCTCCGTCGAGTCGGTGTAAGTGTTCACGAGCTCATGTGGTATCGCGTCGAATCCACCCGCCGCGGAGATGCTTATCTCGGGCCGAGGCTTATCCGAGGACTCGATGCCGTATGTGACTGTGAAAGAGACCATCGCCCCGGGGCCCAATGTAGGCGGTATGTCCATCACAGCCCAGCTGTTCCCGTCCTCGTCTGTCAATGTGTCACCGAGAGGCGTGTCGGATTCCTCTATCTCTACTGTCTGCCACTCCGTGTCCATGAAGAAGGGGATCGCGACGTCCTCCTCGTACAGCTCTATGCTTTCTGTGCCCCTGTTCTCGAAGCTGTACGTAAGCGTATACCTGTACCTCACGGGGCTAGCCGCAAATGCAATCGGGTAAACCGAAAACAAGAATGTAAGGGCCAGGAGGACGGCGTATCTGCGTTTCAACTATCGCACCCTTTGGATGTTGAAGGGGGGCTTATCTAGTTTCCCCCAGGGAGAAGGGGGCTACTCGACGTGGACCCTGAAGAGGTCTATGTCTCCCTGCAGGCATGGCAGGAAGTTCTCGACGCTCCTCCTGACGTCGTTGGACTGGGTGATGTACCGTCCCACGATGAGTATATCTGCTCCGCTATCCAACGCGATCTGCGCAGTACGCGGCCTGATGCCCCCAGCCACCGCGATGAGGAGCTTCCTCCCCTCGAAGGCTTTCTTTATCTCCGGGATGTACCCCCACCTAGGCTCGCTGGTCTTCTCGGCGTCTATCGCCCGGTGCAGTATCACGCCGTCGGGCAGCTCCTTTAGGCCTTTGAGCTTCTCTACGGGGTCGTCAACCTGCATCATGTCTAGGAAGCTGTAGATCCCTAGCCTCCGGGCCTCGTAGACGAACTCGTCGACGGTGGCCGAGGACGCCGCGCCTGCGCAGCAGACGGCATCAGCGGTCTCCTCGAAAGCCATGTCAACCTCCACCTTGCCTACGTCCATGGTCTTCAGGTCGGCGATTATGAACGCGTCCGACGCGAACTCCCGCATCTCCCTGATCACGCCGACTCCGCTCTTCTTGAGGAGCGGTGTACCCACCTCCAGGATGATGCTGTCGTTCCGTGGTACCTGCTCGACCACCCTCCTCACGGCCTCTATGCCCGGGAGGTCGAGGGCGATCTGGAGGTACGGTGGACGCCAGAGCCGGGGCGGCCTGAAGCTCATCAACGGGTGCCGCGCCCTGTCCTTGTCGTACTGTACCTTTTCCCACGGCGGGTAGTTTGAGAGGGCCCGCCTGATGGAGAGCTTGGTGGCGCTGTAGTTGTACTGGTAGATGCGGCGCTCGTCCTCGGCTGCCGGGTGGATGAACACGCTGGCGACCACCACCCAGTCGTCTAGGACGTTCATGGGTATAACGCCCTCCTCCACAGAGTCTGCGACGGCCTTGGCGACGGCGGACTGGGCGGGCCCGAAGATCTTCCCGGCGTCGGCCATGTCCTTGATCGTGACCTTGGGTATGATGACCGTGTGAGGCTTGGGGGGCAGGTTGGGCCTGATCACCGCCAGCAGAGGAGTGTGGCCCATGGAGAGGCTGCTCAGAGCCTGGATGAAGGCGTTGCCCACCGGCCCGTGCTTGTCCCCTATGAGGAGATCCACGTGGGCCACCTCGTTCCCCTTCCCGATCAAGGCCTCCCCGATGTAGAAGGCTCCGCCGGAGTGGGATGCGTCTGAGCTGAAGGAGGCGATGGAGGCTCTGACGGCCTCGCTGACGGAGCTGAAACGCCCCTGCTCCACGAGCCCCTCGAGGAACCTGTGCTGTTCCTGCGTGATCCTGCCTGGGGTCCTCACGAGTCCTTTATCGTCACTCAAATCGATCAACTGGTATGAACCGAGTGTCCAAGTATTTAACCTTTAAGAGTGTCAGTGTCCTCCCTGTGACACAGATATCTAAGATATTGACGGAGTGGCGATAATAATCTGGTTTATTATCGAATTTGTGTCACAGAATGAACGATATGGTGACCGTTACCTCGACCCCGTCCTTCAACACTCGTCTAAATTCGTCGGGTATGTCACGAGCGGCCTTGTCAGCCCCCACCATGAGTGTACGACCGCAGACATAGCCGCTCCTCCGGACAACTATGTCGCTTGGATCTGTATA
>JAEHCT010000004.1 GCA_020697635.1 Candidatus Bathyarchaeota archaeon | reverse complement strand
GAGAGGTTCGTGAGCCACTTCTGCGCGCCCACCTTCATCTTCTTGGCGGGCACTGTGCTCGCCATCTCGGCGGCCAAGAGACTTGAGAGGGGGGAGAGCGAGAAGGCCATCTCACTCCACTTCATCAAGCGGGGGCTTGTGCTCCTCTTCCTTGAGGCCTTCTTCGTATCGCCCGCGTTCAGCATGCCTTGGACGTACTTCGGCGTCATAGCGTGCATAGGCGTCTGCCTCATCGTCTTCAGCGTCGCCCGGAAGCTACCGTGGAAGGCTATACTGGCGCTGAGCCTCCTCCTCGTGCTGAACCACCAGTTCCTGGACCTGAGCTTCATACCTGCGGAGCCCAACTGGGGGTGGTACCTCCGCGTAATACTACATGAGCCCAACTACGACAGGTGGCCATACTATGGGTTATACCCCATAATACCCTGGATCGGCGTCATGGGCTTAGGGTGGAGCCTCGGCAGCTACCTCTACGGCAAGGACATGGAGCAGGTGAAAAGGCTGAAGATGCCTTTCGCCGTCGGGGGCGCCGCCTCCATCATGCTCTTCTTCGTGGTGCGTTGGCTCAACGGCTTCGGCAACCTGCTCCTCCGGATGGGCAACACGCTCATAGACTGGCTCTACGTGAGCAAGTACCCGCCCAGCGTCGCGTTCCTCCTCTGGACCCTGGGGATGATGCTCCTCTTCATGGCGCTGGGCCTCCACATCCAGGAGAGGCCGTGGTTCAAGGGCGGGCTATCCGGCGTGCTGCTCACCTTCGGCAGGAACCCCCTGTTCTTCTACGTGACCCACCTGTGGCTCTACAGAATGCAGTGGCCCGACTACGCGCCGAGGAGATACGAGCCACCTTTCTATCGGTCCCTCCCGGGGTCCCTGGTTTTCTGGGCTGTGGGGCTCTTGGTGCTTTGGCAGCTGTGCATCAGGTACGAGAGGCTGAAGAGGAAGTACCCTAAGCCCATACTCCAGTACATATAGGGATGAGAGATGACGGCCGTACACCTTTCTAGGCACCGGGACACCATCGTGATACTTTTCGTGGTGATTGTTGTGACTGGCTATAATCTTTGGCAGCATGAAGGTGAACCCCTGCCGGGGTACACCGAGTTCAACAAGTACGGGTTCAGCTTCTTTTACCCAGATGACTGCGCGTTGAGTGAAGCCGTAGTCTACTTCAAGATGCCTTCGTACTGGTTTGGAGACGTCCAGGCCGAGTCTCAGGGTGAGTCGGCTAACATCGTCGGAGTCGTCTGGGGTGCAGGGCAGGCGAGCGGGCTTGAGGAGTTCACCGACCAGATATTAGAGGAGGCGAGGAAAAACAGCGACGTGACAGGCGTCGACGAGGGCGAGTACGTGAAGCTCGGGGGTAAACAGGTTCTCATGAGAAGGTTCGCCCTCAGAGGAGGCGGCCTCGCTGTCCCCGGCCTGATGGTGGGCTGGGTCAGCCCAGAGGGAAGAATGTTCGTCCTCTACAACGCTAGAGTCGGGGAAGACGAGGCCTGGCTCGTGACCCAGATGAAGGTGATGCTGAGGAGCCTCGAGACCGAGCCTCCTGCGAAGCCGAGGAGGCTGGAGTCGTACTGGCCTACGGACGGCTGGAGGTACGCTCACCCGAGCGAGGTGGGGATGGACGCCGACACCCTCGACGCCATGGTGGAGGACATCAGGCGCAGCGGCCTGGGGGTGGACAGCGCCATGGTCGTCAAGGGCGGCTATGTGGTGCTTGACGAGTACTTCGGCTCCTACGAGGAGGACGAGCTCCACATCACGTACAGCTGCACCAAGAGCGTCGTGTCGACTCTGATAGGCATCGCCATTGACGAGGGCATCATCGAGGGGACGGACGCCCTCCTGCTCTACCTGTTTACAGACATCCAGCCAGAGAACCTGGACGAGTGGAAGCGGGGCATAACCCTCCAGGACATACTGATGATGAGCGCCGGCTTCGACGCTAGGGACAGCTGGCTCTACGAGTGGGAGAGGCTCGACGAGATGCATGACGCAGACGACGCCGTGCAGTACGTCCTTGACCTGCCCATGGCGTTCGAGCCGGGCAGCAGGTTCGAGTACACCAACGGCGTCAGCCACCTCCTATCGTGCCTCATAACTGAGAAGGCTGGGGTGAGCGCCGCCGAGTACGCCGAGGAGCATCTCTTCGGCAGTCTGGGCATCACCGACTACAGGTGGACCGCCGACAACAGGGGCCGCAACTGGGGCTACAGCTCGCTCTACCTGACTCCCCGCAGCATGGCGAAGATAGGGTACCTGTTCCTGAACGAGGGCACGTGGGATGGGACGCAGGTAGTGCCCCGGGAGTGGGTGCAGGAGGCCACCAGGCACAGGATCGACGCCAATCTCCGCGACGGTTACGGCTACCAGTGGTGGGTGGACGACGACGGCTACTACCTGGCCCTGGGCTACAAGGGGCAGTTCATCTTCGTCATCCCCGACCACGACGTCGTGGCTGTGTTCACGAGCAGCACCCCGGAGACCTTCGACTACAGCATACAGCTCCCCGAGCGGTTCATCATCCCAGCGGCAGGCTAGTCTTCCAAGGAGTCGAATATCAACTCGACGAGGGCCTCCTCCCGTATCTTCTTCAGTATCTCGTGCCAGTAGAGCTGGCTGCTGGAGGTGAAGAGGGCACCCATGACGCTCAGCTCTGTGACAAAGTCCCTCAGCGCGGCCAGCCTGGCAACCCCCTCCCTAGCGAACCAGGGGTGTACGTACTCGAAGGTCGTCATAGCCAGCCCGAAGGCGAAGACCACGTTCAGCAGTATGAGCACCCCGGTCACCCAGAAGCCCCACCTGGAGAAATGAAGGTTAGAGAGGTAGATGCCGACGATGACCGCCGACAGGATCATGTAGAGCCACCCGAAGACGCCCCACGAGCCAGCCTGGACCCTGACCAGGTTCAGGGCGAGGAAAAGAATCTGGGTGCCGATGTTCCAGCGACACAGGAACAGGAAAGGGTCTTCGCCGTCCCTCCAGAAGATGAGCCAGCTGAAGCAGATTAGCCCCGGTACGACGCCTAGGGCCAAGGCCTTGAGGTAGAAGAAGACCAAGATGTTATGCGGGTCGAGGATGAACATGCCTGCGTAGGCAGACAGCAACACCAGAGCGAGTGCGCTCACGAGCTTGCCCAACTTGAGCCTGTCCACGTAAAAAGGTTGACATAGCGGGTATTATTGTTTTACCCATTCTTCAGAGTTCACGTGAATGCGTATACCTTGTCTGGTATTAATTGCGTTACCAGTAAAAAGTCAGGCCTCGGTCTGAGGCTGCTCAAGGCCTTCCTCTAGGTTCATCACCGCTGGTATGAAGAACGCCGCGGCGCCCATCAACGCCAACACGACCCCCCCGATCCTGAACCAGATGAACAGGCCGAGGCTGTCAGAGACCGGGCCAGCGAACGCTAGGCCTATTGGCGTCATGCCTCCGCTGAGGCTCATTAGGATGGTGAACACCCGTCCCTGCATCTCGGGCGGGATCGCCGCCTGCAAGCTAGAGAAGAAGGTCCCGTTGGCCATGGCGTTGAAGACGGCGAACACGAAGACGCAGCCCACGGCCACCAGGAACAGCTCAGGAGGCATGAAGCTGAAGATCACTATGAAGACGCCGCCAATTACTAATGAAGTCATGGCGGTGACGACGCGTTTACTGAAGCCGCCCCACGCCCCCAGCAGAAGGCCGCCTGCTATCATACCAACGCCGTTGGCCGACTGGAGCCACCCCAGCTCCACGGCGCCGCCGTTGAAGTGGTTGGTGACCACCAGGGGGAGGAGGCTGAACGCGGGGTTCATGAGGAAGTTGATGAGCATGGACATCCCCATAATGATCCTGAGACCCTTCCACCTCCACACGAACATGGCCCCCTCCCTCATGTCCGTCAGCACGGTCTTAAGCCCCAGCGCCTCGGCCGGCTCGCGGCTGGGCTGAGGAACCTTGATGAAGAAGAGAGGCCCCACCGCGAGCACCGCGGTGGCCACGTCGATCAACAGTATGGTCTGGATCGGTATCACCTGCATGAGGAACGCCCCCAGCGGAGGCGCCACGATGGCGGCCAGCCCCTGCAGACTCTGGGTCATCCCCGCGACCCGGCTGAGGCTCTCCCTGTCCACCATCATGGTCGTCGTGGCCTGCATGGCGGGCCACTGGAAGGCGCCGCCCAGGGACCGGGTGAACATGGCCAGGAAGATGTGCCAGAGCCGTATGGCGCCGGTGCCGTAGAGGAACGCAAGCACCACCACCACGAGGGCTATGAAGGAGTCCGAGACCATCATCACCGTCTTACGGTCCCACCTGTCCACCAACGCGCCGGCGAAGGGCCCCAGCAGCACCTGGGGTAGCATGGCGACTATGCTGGCGAAGGCTAGGGTGGACGCCAGCCCCGTGGTCTCGGTTATCCACCAGACGAGGGCGAACTGGACCAGCCTGCTGCCGAAGAGGGAGAACGCCTGGCCGCCGAAGATGACCATGAACGGCCTGATGGGGCGCTCAGAACTCATGGGGTAGCTAGTCAAAGCGGATAATAAAAAGATGTGAGTACCTAGCCGGCGGCTCTGCACCCCACCCAAGATCGGTAGCCCACTGCTAACCCTTTTCATGTGTCGGCGTCCTAGGATCAGGTATGAGGCTTACCACAAGGCTCGGGGACACGGGTCTCACCGTCTCGAGGCTGTGCTACGGCACCGAGCCCTTCACCTTCAAGAAGGGCCCCGAGGGCGCCAAGACACAGGGCGACGTACCGCCACCAGAGGGGGGAAGAAGACTCGCGGAAGCCTACAGGCTGGGAGTCAACTTCTGGGACACCAGCGACGACTATGGTACCCATTCCCACGTGGCCGAGGGGCTGAAGCTGGTTCCCCGTGGAGAGGTTGTGGTAGCGGACAAGACCAACGCCCACACCTACGATGAGGGCGTGGAGGCCGTGGAGCAAAGTCTCAGGGACCTGGGCACCGAGCACGTGGACATAATGTTCCTCCACATAGTGCCTCCTAGGCCCGTGGAGAGGCGGGACGCGGAAGGGTATCCATACGTCTCCGGCCCTCTGAGCAGCAGGATGGGGGCGCTCAAGGCCTTCTTGGACGCCAAGGAGACGGGTCGAGTGAGAGCCACGGCGCTATCCACCCACAGCACCGAGACTCTCCGGCAGGCGCTGGAGGTCCCCGAGATAGACGTGGTCTGCACCACCCTGAACATGGCCGGGGCCCTAGTGGACGACGGCACCCAGGAGGACAGGATCGACGCCATCCGGGACCTGCACGACGCAGGCAAGTTCGTCTACGTCATAAAGATACTCCACGCGGGGAGGCTCAGGGCCCAAGCGGAGGAGGCCATCAGGTACGCCCTCCAATTCCACGAGTTCATAGACGCCTGGAACATAGGCATGTACGGCCTAGGCGACATCCGGAATAACCTCAAGCTCTTCGGCGAGGTCCTCCCCTAGGCTCCGCCTCCTTTTTATCCACGTGGGCGATATCAAGCTAGGTTCTGGTAGCCTTGAAGTCGCTGAGCCGAGCCCTCGCGCTGGAGGGCAACATACGCGTGCTGGCGGCGCAGGCCCTCATCAGTCAGATAGGGTTCGGCATGTTCTACGTGATATGGCAGCCATACCTCCTCAGCACCGGCATAGGCATCGGGCAGCTGGGGGTCATCCAGGCCATGATCAATGTGAGCACCGGGCTAGGGCTGCTGGCGTGGGGCTACATAAGCGACAACTACGGGAGGAGGCCTGTGGTGATAACCAGCAACGTCTGCAGGGTCGCAGCCATGGCGGTGCTCATCGCGTCGAGGCACTACTATGCGCTGCTGGTCTTCTCTTTCTTCATCGGGTTCACCGCCATGTTCATGATGGGTAACCCCGGTAGGAACGCGTTGATCACCGAGTCGGTGGACAGCGCCCAGAGGGCCACGGCTTTCAGCACACTCCTCGCCGTCAGCCAGGGCACGAGCACCCTGATGGCCTCCGCCGGCGGATACATCGCGGTGAAGTCGGGGTATACACCCATCCTATATGTGACCCTCGTCGTCGACTTGATCGGGCTGACGCTGCTCTACTTCTACCTCAAAGAGACCCATACGCCGGACGCCGGGAAGAAGAACACAGCCCCCTTCGGGGCGAGGGTCAGGGACGCCCTGCTCCCTGAGGGAGAGAACGTCGTCTTGTATCTGATCATGTTGACTATGGGGTTCGGCTACGCGGTGGCCTACAGCCTCTTCTACGGCGCACTGACAGACTACCAAGGCTTCACGCCCCTAGAGCTGGGGTTCATGAGCACCAGCTTCAACCTCGTCTGGGCTCTGGGCAGCATACCCTTGGGGAAGCTCAGCGACAGGGTGGGCCAGAAGAGGATGCTCATGGGGAGCGTAGCCATGGCTTACGTCACCGTCATAGGGTTCATACTATTCAGGTCCGTGTGGGCTTACGTCCTCTTCAACGGCGTCAGCGCCCTCGACATATGCTTCTGGATGCCCAGTTGGATGAGCCTCATCACCGAGATCGTGCCCCAGGAGCGGCGGAGCTCCGTGCTGGGGAAGCTCGACGCCTACGGGAGGGCGGGCGCCGTGCCTGCACCCTGGCTGGCGGGCCTGCTGCTGGAGAGGTACGGCTTCACGGCCCCCCTCTACGTGCAGCTTGTGACGCTGTCCCTGGGCATGTTCTTTGTACTCAGGATCAGAGACCGATGAGCTCCGATAGATGTCGGTGGATCACCCTCCAGTGCCGGTCCCCGTCTATGACCGTCCAGGAGCCTTTGCCGATGAGAGACAGAGCTTTCCCCCGTACCTGTCTGAGCCTCTCAAGGGACTCGAACATCTCCCTCCTGCCGCGCCTCGCCTCTATGCGCCTATGAGCCTCATCAGGCGAGACGTCGATGAAGTACATGTGGCTGCTCAGGGGAACCAGCCTGTAGAGGAATAGGTACGCCACCCTGTGGAGGGGCTCGGGGAGGTACGCGGTGCCCATGAGGTACCTGACGAAGACAACGTAGTCCACTCTACGCCACCTGTAGAGAAGCAGGGACCGCGCCACGTCCAACAGGTAGAAGAGGGAGGCGGCGGCGTGCGCCTTCTTTCCCTCCTGGAGAAGGCAGCCCCTGCCCAGGCGGCCGAAGAGGTTGTCTGACGAGGGATGGGCCCTCAGGACACAGGTTCCCCCCTTCTCGGCGGCGCGGCTGCGGATGAGCCTCGCCTGGGTGCTCTTACCGGAGCCGTCGAGGCCGTCGATCACCACGAAGACCATCAGCCGCCGCCCCCCATCACGATGAACGTCAGCGCCCCCAGCGCAGGCACCGCCACGTTGTCGAAGCCCCGGGGGCTCACAGCCTCAGCCAGGGTGACCACAGCGGACACCGCCAGGACCGGCACCAACTGGGCCTGGAAGTCGAAGCCGTACACCGTGGAGAAGTAGGCCATCCCCGCCAGCAGCGACAGCATGCTCCCGGCGAACATGCTGAGGCAGCCCTCGAGGCTCTTCTCCTCGAAGACCCTGAACCTGTGTCTACCATACCTGGTGCCGACGATCGCGGCGACGCTGTCCCCATATGCCATGGGGAGTATCCCCGCCGCGACTGTGTACGGCCTAGTCCCATAGAGCATGGCTAGGGCGCTGTAGCTCACCGCGTAGAGTATCAGGCCGGTGTGGTGGCCCTCCTCGGTGATGTCGCTCAGGCCACTCAATCTCTCCGCGAAGCCGGGCCACGGCGAGTATGGGGACACCAGAAACGTCACGAGTATGAAGGGGCTGGCCACCAGGAACGGGAACACTCTGTCCGTGAAGTAGGGCATGATGAGGGGAAGGTTTCCTATCATGGCGTGCAGGAACTTCCTGCTGACGCCCCTCGAGACGGAGGGGTGGCCGCCAATCCTCCCCGCCACGAGGATGAGCACGACTATGTAGCCGTAGCAGGCGAGCATCACAGGCAGGTTAGCCCATAGGTCCATCGAGTCCACGGAAATAGGTGTGGGTGGATTTAAAAGATGGGGCTAGAACTCCGCGTCCCGCTGCTCGGGCACCAGATTTGGCGGCCGCCGCCCCTCCAGGTACGCCTTTATGTTGGCGACGGCCGTCTCCGCCATCTTCCTCCTTGTCTCCCAGGTGGCTGATGCGAAGTGTGGCGTCACCACGACGCTGTCCAGCTCCAGCAGGGGGTTCTCCAGAGGTGTGGGCTCCTTCTCGAAGACGTCAAGAGCCGCCCCCCTTATCTGCTTCCCTTTGAGAGCCTCGGTGAGGGCCTTCTCGTCGATGACCGGCCCCCTGGAAGTGTTCACCAAAACGGCGGAGGGCTTCATCTTACCGAACTCCTCGGCCCCCATCATCCCCCGCGTCAACGGCGTCAGGGGCACGTGGACGGTGAGTATGTCGCTGGTGCGTAGCAGCGTGTCGAAGTCGACCCGCTTCACGCCGTACCTCTCCTCTAGGCTTGGTTTCTCAACCAGGTCGTGGTACATGGTCTCGACGTCGAAGCCCTGGCTGCGCTTGAGGACCTCTGAGCCGATGCGGCCCAGGCCCAGGATCCCGAGGACCTTACCCTCCATGTCCCAGCCGAAGGGCAGCCTCCTCTCCCTCTTGGCCCACGCCGTCCTGGTGTAGGCGTCGGCCTCAGGCATCCTCCTCATGAACCCCAGTATCAGGGCCCAGGTGTGGTCCGCGACGCTGCCTGACAGCACGTCTGGTGTGTGAGTCGCGTACACTTTCCTGGCGGTGCAGGCCTCCACGTCCACGTTGTCGTAGCCGACGCCGAACCTGGCGGCGACGCCCAGCTTGGGCGCCTTCGCGAGGAACTCGGCGTCTATGCGTTCCCCGCCGACGAGGAGGGCGGAGGCCTCGGCGATATGTTCCTCCAGGTCGCCTTTGAGGTACACCACCTCGGCTATGTCTTTGAGTGTGCCTGACACGTCCTCGGGCACGTTGAGGGTCCCCGAGCTGATCAAAACGAGTGGCTTCATGGTTAAATCATGTATAACGCATTTATAAGATTAAAACGCGGTTCCCCGACGAGTGAATGCTCTGAAATAAGTTTCAAAGGGCTAGACCTGCGCGTCCTTGGGCTCCTTCACCAGGAACAGTACCATCAGGGCGGACACGAGGATCGCGACGCTCGTTATCTGCCAAGTCAGCGTCGGGCTGTAGGCATAGAGTTGTCCGCCTGCCCAGGCGCCTAGGGCGGCGGGTGGGAACAGCAGGAAGCCTCCGCCCCAGAAGTTGCCCCAGCTTATCTGGACTCCCCTCTCCCCTAGGATGCTGTAGAGGCGTCCGCGGCGCTCCCGGGGGATCATGTTGGCGATGAGGGTGCTGAAGCCCGGGATCATTATTCTGTTGCACATCGATATCGCGGTGATCGCCAGGGCCACAGTCCAGAACCCGGAGGTGTACTGGAAGAGATATATGATCACCGGCGCCGTGAGCATGCCCACGAGCACGGCCTTTTTGGCGCCCCAGGTGTCAACGAATTGGCCCATGGGTAACGCGAAGACTAGTGAGACGAGGCCACTGACGAGGTTGACGTTACCCCACTCGGGCACGGTGACGCCTACCACGGTCTTGGCGTAGATGGACCAGAAAGGCGCGCTCATGGCCACGAAGAAAGCCGCCACCATCTCTATGAGCACTATCGTCTTCAGCGACCTGTCCATCCACCTAATAGACTCGAAGATGCTCAGGTACGACTCCTTCATGACCCTCGGCAGGTCCCTCCAGCTGTACTTCATGGACTCCTCCTCGTCGATGGTCTCCTCCAGGTACCTGAGCCGCAGGTAGGCCACAAGGAGCCCCGTGAGGAAGGCGATGCTCCACGCCAGCTTCACCGCCCGTATCAGGGCGAGGTCCTCGCTGAGGCCGCTGGTGGCCTGGAAGTAAGCGATCATCTGGCCTCCGATGAATGGGGCGATGATGCGTATGGCCTGCGGCACCGCCATCATTACGGCGAAGCCCCTACCCCTGACCCCCGGTGGAAGGCTGTCGCTGCTGAGGGCGTTCATGGCTGGCGAGTAGAAGAGGAGGAGATGAGCCAGGAACTGTCCCAAGGCGAGGGCCTGCCAGTTGTTCGCGACGATGAACGGTATGTGGGCGAAGGCGTACAGGATTGTGCTGTACCCTATGAGCTTGACCCGCCCCGCCTTGTCGGCGAGGAAGCCCCCCACCGGGTACAGTATCATGCCGGCCAGGATGCCCACGCTGCTTATGATCCCGACCTCCTTCTCTGTGCCGCCCAGCGCGAGGACGTAGAAGCTGAAGTAAGGGTACACGATGCTGGTGCTGAGGCTCCAGATCACCCTGCAGATCATCAGCGTCCTGATGTTACCGCGGATGAACCAGAACATGCCTTTCCTGTCCAGCGCCTCAGTCTCAGCCAATTTATTCCTTCCCGAAGAACGGCATAAGGGTTAAACGGCTAGTGATAACGCTTCCCTCCTAGTCACTGCTGGGCTTCCTCCGGCTCGTGGACGAACAGGTAGACCAGCGCGGCGCAGATCACCAGCGCGGCCCCGGTTATGATCCACGGAAGGTTGGGGTCGATCTTGTACACCCAGCCGCCTACGTAGGCGCCGATGGCCGCCGGCGGGAACAGCAGGAAGCCTCCGCCCCAGAAGTTGCCAAAGCTGACCGTTATGCCGCGCTCGCCGATGAGGCTGTAGAGACGGCCCCGGCGGCTGCGGGGGATGATGTTGGCTATTATGGTGCTGAACGCCGGCATCATCAGGTTGTTGACGAGGCTGAGCCCCACTAGGATCGCGGCGACGCCGATGAAGCCGCCGGCGTACTGGTAGCTGAACACTATGACGGGTGCTGCGAAGATACCTATGAGGATCATCTTCCTCGGGCCCACCCTGTCCGTGGCGGAGCCGAGGGGGAACGCCGCCAGTATGCCCACGAGGCCGCTGATGAACATGATGAGCCCCCACTGGCTCTCCACGAGGCCTATGACCTGTTTCGCGTAGACCACGTAGAAGGGGGCGCTCATGGCGATAAAGAAGCTGGCGAACATCTCTAAGACAACGATGACCCTGAGGCTCGGCGTCATCCACTTTATGCTGTCCATGATGCTCCTGTAAGCCGGCACTATCATCTTGGGTATCTGCCTGAAGCTGAACGTCTCCCCTCCCTCTTCCTCCGAGACCGTCTCCTTCAGGTAGCGGAGCCTTAGCCAAGCGACAAGCAGCCCCGTGGCGAAGGCCACGGTCCAGCATATCCTGACGGCCATCACGATGGCCTGGTCGCTCGTCAAGCCGCTGCTGGCCTTGAACCACTCTATAACGTAGCCTCCGATGACGGGCGCCACGACCCTGACGGCCCCTGGTACGGCCATCATCATGGCGAAGCCCCTGCCGCGCACCCCGGGGGGCAGGCTGTCCGCCTCCAGGGCGTTCATGGCAGGCATGTAGAAGAGCAGCAGCTGGCTCATGAACTGCCCAAGCGCTATTATCTTCCAGTCGTTGGCGACGACGAAGAAGAGGTGGGCGAAGGCGTAGAGGAAGGTGCTGTACCCTATGAGCTTGACGCGCCCCGCCTTGTCCGCGATGTAGCCGCCGACTGGGTAGAGGATCATGCCGGCTATAATACCGAGGGCGTTGATGAGACCGATCTCGGTGCTGGTTCCTCCCAGCGCCAGTATGTATAGGCTGAAGAAGGGGTACACTATGCTTGTGCTCGCGGACCATATCACCCTGCAGAACATCAGCACCTTGACGTTGCCCTGCACGAACCAGAACATGTTTCTTCGCGCCGGCATTTCTTCGCCCATGAATATCACTTAGGAATTTTGTGAGTGGAATACATCAAAGCTAATAAACCTTATTATAACGCTACAGAGGTCTGTAGCAAAGGCTGTGAGTGAAAGGGCATGCACACATAGATACAGAATAAAACTGGGAGAGACTTAGCCTACTTCTTCTTGGTGACCTTGAAGGTGACCAGGTTGTACCGGTCCGGGCACTCGTACTTGAATTCCTCGTTGTTCATCCACGGTATCTGGCCGCCGAAGCACATGTTCATCAGAGTCGGGAACAGGTCGTGGTAGCAGTAGCCGCAGATGCCACCCGTCTTGTGGGTGTTAATCATGAACCTGTCGCCCACCTCGTGGCCTGCGCTGCAGCTCTTAGCGACGCTCACCACCTCCGCCTCGTAAACGGGTTCCTCAGGCATTGTGATCAGCCTAGAATGGGGGCGCACGTAAATAGAGGTTCCCCCCAGGCACCTGACCGGATCGACGTCAAGATGCACAGGCTACAGCAATGTTTAAGTTCACGATAAACTGAAGCCATTTGAACCCGATGGGCGTCCAAGGTGGAAGCTACAGGGAGTACCCCCTCTACTTCGCGTCTGTGATCGTCTTCGCCTTCATAGCTTCGGGGTACCTCGACAGCCAGCCATGGCTCATAGTGTTGTCGGCCCTGGCCCTCGTCGGCGCGTACGTGGCCCTGAATGCGCGGCGGCAGAAGCAGCGCCATCGTCTCGTCTCCCCGCTGAACGAGTCCTAACCGGATCGGTCAGTTACTGTTTTACGCGGCGACACACTTGATCCCCTATGAGTCTAATCGATGCGATCAAGGAGCAGGCCGAGGGCTTCGACGGCGTCCTCGGCGTCTCCGTCAAGCACCTGGGCACGGGCGAGGAGGCGAGCCACAACGGGGACAGGTTGTTTCCGACGGCCAGCGTCTTCAAGGTCCCCGTACTGGTGGAGTTCTTCCGGCAGACCGAGGCCGGCACGCTCAGCCCAGACGAGGTGGTGGTGCTCAGGGAGGCCGACAAGGTTCCCGGCTCGGGCGTACTCAAGGAGCTGTCCGAGGGCCTGAGGGTCAGCCTCAGGGATCTTCTGAGTCTCATGATGATGGTGAGCGACAACACCGCCACAGACCTCATCGCAGGCAGAGTGGGCTTCGACAACGTGAACAAGACCCTCGACGAACTGGGGCTCCGCAGGACCAGGGTCGTCAGGTACTGCAGGGAGATACTCTTCGACTTGGTCGGCGTCAACGACCTGCCCCTGGAGGAGATGACCATCGGGCTCTTCGGGGAGGTGTCCGAGGCGAGGGAGTACGGCGGCAGCTGGAGCCTCGGCGTCGAGGACAACGACGTCACCACGCCCAACGAGATGAACAGGCTCCTGGAGATGATAGTGGACGGCGAGGCGGCGGGCAGGGAGAGCTGCGACGAGATACTGGGCATAATGGGTAAGTGCCAGACGGGGCAGTACAGGATACCCAAGTACCTGCCCACTAAGAAGCTGGTACTTCAACGGAAGACAGGGTCCCTTCCAGGGATAAGGAACGACGTCGCCGTTGTCACGGTGAAGGAGACGGGTGAACGCTACGTGATCAGCTGCTTCACCATGGGGGCCGAGGACGTCTACGGGGCCGAGGAGGCAATAGCCCAGGTCAGCAAGGCGGTCTATGAGTACCTCGCTGGTTAACCCTCGCCTCACACTAGTTATTTTATCCACCTTTTTTCAGTTATATTTCTCTAGAAGGCAGGCGTGGCTAACCAGTGGCAATGTCGGGTGGTCGTGTAGACGTTAAGCTACTGGAGTCAGCGGTATCCGGCTCGGATGTCTGCAGGCTCAGGGTCAGCTTCGTGTGACGTTTCTAACCGTCAGGGCTATCATGGCTAGGCCGAACACCGACCCTACGACCCATATCACCATTATCCAGATGAGAGCGAGGCCGGTCGTGACACCGGCGACCGAGCCAAGGGAGAGCAGCGCGCCTAGAAGCAGGATTCGCCCAATCGACGGGTTTAGGGTGATGCTCTCAGGGCTGGGTTCAACCCCCTTGGACTTCCGGAGCCCCACGACTAGGAGAGCCCCGAAAAACGCGTAGAGAACCCAGATCGCCGCCTGAGGCACCAAACCGGGAAGCTCCTCTGGACGCAGCAATGCGCCTGTGACACTGTAGTAGACAACCAGCAGGGCGGCGATTACTCTGAACTCTTTGGGCTCAGGCAGGAGCCTCCTCATGGTGTACACGGTACCGCCGAGCCGTCTCCAGACGTATATGAGGGCGGCGACGTAGAGGCTGGCGGAGACGCCTGAGAGCACCGCGTCGTTGACTGTGGCGGCTCCGGTGCTCTGGAAGAGCCCCCCAAGCACCGGTAACACGTACTGTACGGGGGGCTTGGCTCGGCTGACCGTTTTCTGCGCCCACCCGGGCAGAAGGCTGTAGATCTCGCTGCTACTCGTCAGCGTGGACTCGGCGACGAGGAGGGGTATGATGAAGCTCATGAAGGTGTGCCAGAAGGGAACTAGGACGATGGACTCCACCACGTAAACGCCGAGGAACGTGAAGCCCCCCGTCGACCAGGTGGGGTTCCAGAGTACCTTGGTGACGTATGCCTCGTATAGGCCAAAGAGGCAGCCCGCTGGGAACAACGCGTAGAGCCACGGTCTGCCTCTGGTCCAGACTATGTACCAGAGGGTGAGGGTGTGCAACGTGTAGAGTGGTATTACTAGGAGGTAGCTTACTAGAGTGTAGAAGGGGAAGATGTCGCTGCCGCTGATCACCTCGGCGAAGAGGGTGCTAAGGCAGCCGAGGATGTACCAGAAGAGGAGCCTGGTTCTCCGCCCCGGCTTTACCTCTTCCGACACTTTGACTCACCGATGCCTTCTGTTCTTGAGCTCACACAGCGTTGTAGATGGGGTTTGACCACGCGGTCCTTCCGTCGTAGTCTGTTATCTCCACCCTGACGTAAGTCTCCCCAGACCTCCCAGGGTAGGATGCGTGTGTGAGCGGCGTATCCTCGGCGTAGAACTTCATTCCCAGCGACGGGGTGGAGATGAAGGAGATGGTCTTCACCGGGGAGCACTCGACGCCGATGACTCCGTCGCCGTCGATCCCTATGCTCTTGATCTCGGGCCCCGTGCTGGAGTAGAAGAGCCCCCTGCGTATGCTCTCCATGATGGACTCCACGGTCAAGTCTTTCGACTTGACGCTTATCCATGCGCCGCAGGCGTCCAGAGGCAGGTTGGGCCTGTCTGCGCCGTGGTGGTCGTCTGTCGCGTATATCCACGGCCTTCTGCCTGCCACGATGACGCCGTCGATGTGGGACGCGGATACACCGGTGTTTCGCTCGTACTCGCAGCTGGTGTTGTATATCTCGACGCCGTGGTACCTCTCTAGGGCCATCATGTCCCGATGGTTGAGGCCGGACCAGTAGGGGTGGGCGAGGATCGGGATGCCGCCCACCTCGTTGATGTGGTCGACTACCCGCTGAGGGTCCAGCTCCCTGTCGAAGTCGGTGAACGGCAGCGTCTCCTCGACGCCTAGGGCGACGATGTGATACAGGGTTCCCGCGTGGGACCTGCCTACGCAGATCTCCTCGCCGGGGACGAGTAGGAAGCCGGGGCTCTCCAGGCCGCCTGTGTCGGCGACTACGCTGTGGTCCGTCACGGAGAGGAAGTCGTACCCCGCCTCCCTGTATATGTCGACTAAGGTCTCCGGTGTCCGTGTGCCGTCGGACATGGTGGTGTGGGCGTGGACGTTGCCCTTGTACCAGTTCCCCGGTGCCTTGAACGGGTTGACGAAGTGCCGCTTCAAAGTGAATCCATATAGACTGGGGCGACGGGGATATCAGGTTTCTCAGGGGTGGGCCGTTCTACTCTTCGATTAAAAAGATAGAGATTAGCCTAGTAGGCTGTTGAAGAGGAGCTTGAAGGTGCCGTGGGTCTGGCACCTGTGCTGGACCCTGGGACCCAGGAGCACCGCCGCCCCGTCTCCTGCCTCGGCCCTGAGGACGGCAACCTTGTTGGCGAGGTGCTCCTCGCCGATGAGCCACCCCGACTCGAGGATGTCTATGTCGGGGTAGCTGGCCACGACTTGGTACCTGTGGTTGTCGCCGCTGGGCAGTATCTTGTAGGCGGGGTTTCCCCAGAAGAGGGCTAGGGCGTCCTCCTCCATGCCGTACGCCACGGGGTTGTAGGCGTCGACGAGCATGTGTACCGTGCTGCCTGGGCAGTGGAACTCCTTGGGGTTGAGGCCCTTCAGCGTGTTGGCGGCCTTGAGGCCCAGGGTCTCGATGGCGTACTCGCCTGCCTCGCCGAGGCAGACCAGGGTGCCACCCTGTTCAACCCACGCCTTGAGCTTCTCCTTGCCCTCGTCGCCGAGGCCGCTCCGGTACTCGGGCGGGTACTCGGGGAGGGGCCAGCCGGGTCTTTTTTCTTTCCACCATTTCTGGAGCTCGTCGCCGCCTGTGATCATGGCGGGCGGGTCGCTGGGCAGTATTATGGCGTCGTATCCTGAGAGGTCTCCTTGGAGAATGTCCTCGTCCATCAGGGTGTCATAGGGGAAACTGTGCTGTTCGAGGCAGAGCCTGGTCCAGCCCTCGTCGGCGTTGCCTCCCCAGTACCGCTGGTACATGCCCACCTTGAGGCGTTTTACGGGCTTGGTCTCGGCCTCCAGCACCTGGAGGGCGTGGAAGTCGACGCCCGTCTCCTCGGCGACCGTGGTGAGCTTCTCCTCGTGGCCGGGGTCGACGATGAAGCAGCCTGGGGGCAGCTCTGTGTCGCCGGCGAAGAGGGGCTCCGTGACGCGTCTGACGGGGACACCCTGGCTGAGGAGGAGGTTCACCGCCTTGTAGGCGTGGTTGAGGCGGGTGTCGAGGAGGTAGCCTACCTTGCTGTGTTCGTCGACGACGCCGATGGGCTGCTTGTAGTCGTCGACCTTCTCCAGTTCCACGTCGGTGATCCACTCGACGGGGTGGACCGCGACGCCCATGAACTCGGCCAACGTGTCGGTGGCTGTGTCGTAGGGATTGTGGGGTGAACCATCTGGCTGCCGGGTGAAGCTGTCGTCGGGGAACCTGGTGTGGCCTAGGAGGGTCTTGACGAGGCCCATCTTGGGCTGGGTTAGGGGGATCACGTAGCTGCCCTGGCCGTAGATGTAGCCGTCCGCGGTGAACGGCTCCTTGGCCCTGAAGAACTCGATGTTCTGTACTAGCAGCTTCTCGACGAGGAGCTCCATGGTCCTTGGGTCGTGCTGGGCCGCGGGGATCACATAGGCGGTGACCGGGTCCTCGGCTCCTCTCTGGGTCTGGCGTACTGCCTTCTGGTAGGCGTTCATGAGGACGGTCTCCTTGTTGCGGGCCACGTGGTCGAGGAGGGCCCACGCGGCTATCTTCTGCTGCTCGACGATGTCTCGGAGGGTCCACCAGCCGCCTGGCCACGGGTTGGGGAAGTTGGTGGTGGGCCTGTAGTGGGGCATCATCCTGGTGCCGACGAGGCTGCGGGGCTTGGTCTCCTCGATAAGCTGCTCGGGGTGGATGTAGAGGGGCGTGGCGAGCTTGGCGCTGGCTGACTCGGTGAGCATGCTGGGTATGTTGTGGTAGATGCCTATCCAGTGGAACCCGAGGTGAGCCCAGCCGCTGAATATGGCGGCGTTGACGATGCCGGTCTTGCCGGCCTCCTCGAGCTTGTAGGCCATGTGGGCTCCGTACCACTGGAGCTCCCGCCAGACGAGGGGGTCGCCGTGGGGGTGGATGGGGTCGCTGTATGGTGCGACGTAGAGGCGTGCTCCGTAGCTGCCCATGTGGTGGTGGTCCTGGTATGCCTGGGGCGGCCAGTCGTGGAACATGAGCCGGGCCATGTACCTGCTCTCGGCGATGTTGGTGGCGAAGGCGTCCCTGTTGTTGTCGTGGCCCGTGTACTTGTGGTAGAGGAAGGGTGTGCTGCACCCCTCGTACTCAGTGCCGAGCCACCTGTTGTACCAGTCTGTGACCATGTGCTGGCCGTCGGGGTTGAAGCACGGCACCATGATGCTTACGACGTTGTCGCGGATGCGCCTGGCTTCCTCGTCTTCCCGGGTTATGAGGTCGTACGCCAGCTCGGGGGCCATCTGGGTGCCCCCGATCTCGGTGGCGTGGAGGCTCATCGACTGGATGACCACCGCCTTCCCCTCCTCCACGAGAGGCTTGACGTCGTCCTCGGTGAGGTCGTCTGGGTTTATGATCCGCTTGTTGACTTCTTGGATGCGTTCTAGATTCTCCATGTTCTCTTCGCTGGTGACGAGGATGGCGAGGACGGGGTGGCCCTCGGTGCTGGGGCCCATGTCCATCACCTTGATCCGTTTGGACTCCTTCTGGAGGCTCCAGAAGTACTCGACGATCTTGTCCCAACGAGCGATCTTATGGTCAGTGCCTAACATGTGACTAAAGAACGCCTCAGGGGAAATGATATCTGACATGCATACAAACTGTTCTCCGAATTATTTAGGTTTAATCATCAGTTTATACCGAAGGTAAAATCCATTAAAATGCTAATTCCAAGTAACAAGCTTATTGAATTTCCCACACAATAACAAATGAGTTCT
>JAEHCT010000205.1 GCA_020697635.1 Candidatus Bathyarchaeota archaeon | reverse complement strand
TACGCGCGCGTATACTTCTTTGAATGTTTTAAACTTGTATGCCCTGAACTCCATGACATACCAGGGATCTTCGGCGTGGCTATCCAGTCATGTTTAGCCTGAGAGTGGAATACGTTTTCCCCTTCAGGGCTCCGAGCCGCGGAGATAGCGTACGAGTCCGTAGAGGTCCATGTGTTTGGCGTCCTTGTCGTAGCCCCCGAGCCTGAACGCGAGCTGGACGGCGTAGCCCGTCGTGAACGCCGTGATTAAGGTGCCGACGCCCACAGGTCCACCCAAGAGGTAGCCCAGTACGAGCACCGTGACCTCTATGACCCCTCTCACCTGGTAGACGGGTCTGCCCAGCCTCTGTACGAGGCCCATCATCAACCCGTCCCTTGGGCCAGCGCCCAGCCTGGGATTCATGTACATGAAAGACGCCGCACCAAGCACCATTATCCCTCCCATCAAGAGAGCCAGCTGAACGGGCAGGCTCCCTGACCTAGGGATGAGGCCCCAAGCCATGATGAGGTCCATGAAGTAGCCGACGAAATACATGTTCATCACGGTCCCGAACCCAGGAGGGAATCCGAGCAACCATCCGAGGATGAGCACCGCGAGACCCACTACCTGGCTGACCTGCCCGAACGTAAGGGGCGTGTACTTCGTCAGGCCCACCTGCAGCACGCTCCATGGCGCCATCCCCAGGTCAGCGTAAAGAGTCATGACTATGCCTAGAGCGAAGAAGAAGAGGCCGACAAAGAGGCCCGGAAGCCGCCGCAGGAAGTCGATCCAGTTGGCCGAGGCGCCGCCGTTCTCCGTCAGGGAGTGAACTCCACCTTGCCGCCTGTCCTGTCGAGGGCTACCCTGAAGGCCTCCTCGGCGTCGTCGAGGCTGAACCGGTGGGTCAGCACGTCCCGGACGTTCACCTTGCCCTCGGAGATGAGGGAGATGCTCGTGGGGAAGTTGACGGGCTTGGCGTCGTAGGCGCCCATCACTGTCAGCTCCCTCCTCACCAGCCGCGTCATGTCCACAGGCACGTCGCTCCCGAATATGCCTACAACGGTGATCGCGCCACGTTTCTTCACGAGGCTCATGGCCTGCTTGACCGCAGGAGGCGCCCCCACGGCCACGAAGGCCACGTCGGCGCCTTTCCCGCCAGTCAAATCCATGACGTGCTTCACGAGGTCAACCCCGTCTATGTTCACTGCCTCGAACCCAAGCTTCTCGGCTATCCCGAGCCTGACCCCGTCGACGCCGAGCCCCGAGATGACCACCTTTGCGCCCCCGAGCCTGAAGAGCTGGGCGCTGAAGAGGCCTATGGGGCCGCAGCCCTGGACCACGACGAGGTCGCGCGACCTGAATGGGGTGATGTCGTTGACGAAGTGAACTGCGTTGCTGAGGGGCTCGACGAGGGCCGCCTCCTCGTAGCTCATCCCCGGGGGTATTCTATGGAGGAGCTTGTGGGGGACCGCGACGTACTCGGCGAAGCCGCCGTCGGCGTGTATGCCGAAGAGGGTGGAGCCGTCACATAGGTTGCTCATTCCCATCCTGCAGAAGCCGCACCCGCCGCAGGCCTTCACCGACTCGCTGAGAACCCTGTCCCCGGCCGCGTATCTCTCGACCAGCTTTCCCGTCTCGACGATCTCGCCGGCGAACTCGTGGCCCATGACAACGGGGAGCCTCATGCCGCTGTAAGCTGGGGTGTATTTGTAGATCCCCAGGTCGCTGCCGCAGATGGCTGCCGCCTTGACCTTGATCAGCACCTCGTCTTCGGCCACCCTGGGGACGGGTACGTCTTTTACCTCGACCCCCGGCTCGGGTCTGGACTTCACGACCGCCTTCAAACGCCTCACCCAGTCAACGAAACAAGGGCTCCGCTCGTCTTAATCTTTTCCCGGAGGGGAATGCATGGCTATAAGCCCGGAGCCCGGAGTCTATATGACGTTGAACTGGCTCATGATCAGCCTCCTCGCGTTCACGCTGAACGTCCCCCTCTACTACTTGTCGGTAGAGCACAGGCGTCTGGAGACGCGCTTGGGTGTTGAGAGGGGGAGACGGGTGGGCGACGCCCTGGGATTGATCTCGGGCTGGGGCATGTTCGTCTACTGGGCGGGGATATGGGTGGCGCCGCAGAACAGGTTCACCATACCCTTCGGCTCCTCCACGCTTCGGCTGATGGGCATGGAGGCGACGCTCGCCCACCTCGTCGTCTCCGTGCTTTTCCTCGCCCCCGCCGTCTTCTTCGGCGTAGGCGGCGTCATGGAGCTCGGGCTCAGGGTCTCCGAGACCCATAGGCCCGTGGCCGTCGTCGAGACGGGGGTGTACGCCCATGTTAGGCATCCGCAGTACTTCGGCGGGTTCTTGGCGCACGTGGGGGTCTCGTTGCTGCTGTCGGCGAGGGACTCGCTGCTCCTGTCCCCCGTCGTTCTGGTTCTCTTGTACATCGTCTGCCGCAAGGAGGAGGCGGAGCTGGTCGACGAGTTCGGGGAGGACTATGCCGAGTACAGGGGGAGGGTGCCCATGCTGCTTCCGAGAATCAGGGCTTAAGGCTTCGAAGCCCATATTTAGAGAGTGGCACTCCTTAAAGCCATGAACGATACAGAGCGGCGGGTTCTGGACAGCGTCGACCACGAGGGCATGATGGAGTTCATCGGGAGGCTCGTATCCACCCCCAGCTACGGGGGCGACGAGACCGCGGCCCAGAGGGTCGTCGCGTCTAAGCTGGAGAGCCTCGGCTTCGACGTCGACACCTGGATGATCGACTTCGACGAGCTAGGGAAACACCCCGACTTCAGCATGAGCATACCCCGAGACATGGGGATGGGCGTCGTCGCCGCCTGGGGCGAAGGCGAGCCCAGCCTCATGCTCTGCGGGCACGTAGACACGGTGGCCCCCGGGGAGCTGGGCAACTGGGATACGCCTCCGCTGGAGGCGACGATTAAGGACGGCAGGCTCCACGGGCGGGGCGTGGCAGACATGAAGGCGGGTCTAGCCTGCGGCGTCTACGCCGCCAAGGCGTTGATGGACGCCGGCGTCAAGCCGAAGGGTAGGGTTCTGTTGGCGAGTGTCATCGGCGAGGAAGACGGCGGGTGCGGCGCCCTGGCAACCAGCCTCCGCTACTCGGCGGACGCCGGGGTCATCATGGAGCCCACCGAGGCCAAGGTCGCGCCAGAGATCGCGGGGGCAATGAGTTTCACCGTCGCGGTGCCGGGGCGGGGCGTCCACGCCTGCGTACGGGAGGAGGGCGTCAGCGCCGTCGAGAAGTTCATCACGTTGTTCAACGGCCTGAGGGAGCTTGAGCGTGAGCGTAACGACGGCGTCGACGACCCGCTGTACGGCAGATACAGGACGCCCTACGCCGTGAACGTCGGCACGGTGGA
>JAEHCT010000204.1 GCA_020697635.1 Candidatus Bathyarchaeota archaeon | reverse complement strand
CACCACGGGCAAGACGACCCTCGCCCTGACCGCCGCGCTGAACCACCTCTTGGAGCACAGGGCGACGAAGACCATATACATAGACTCGGATAACAAGCTGAACACGGGGAGGCTGACCCACATCGCCGAGCCCCGGGGGGAGGGGCTCCTGAGGAGGCTTCACCTGCACACGCCCCTGAGCTTCCGTGAGCAGGAGGCGACCCTGGAGCAGATGCCGGCGCTGGACCCCATGGACCTGGTGGTGCTTGACAGCGTGACGGGGCTCTACAGGGGCGAGACGGTGGATAAGGAGAGGACGTACAGCGCCAACAAAGAACTTAACCGCCAGCTTGGGTACATATCGGAGATGGCGGGACGAAGCGGCGCGGCCTTCCTTCTCACCGGGCAGGTGCGTAGCGTGATGGATACGTCGCAGATTGAGCCCGTGGCCCCCCGGCTTCTGAGCTACTGGAGCTCCACCGTCCTCAAGCTTGAGAAGACGCCTGAGCAGGGGAAGCGGCAGGCGACGCTGGAGAAACCCATAACCAGCCCCAACGTCATCAACATCTGGATAACCGAGGCAGGAGCGTCGGCGTCGCAGCCATGAAGCTAGAGACAGTCCTTGCCGCAGTCTATCTCTTCCTACCCGCATACTTCGCCAACGCCAGCCCCGTGGTCCTCGGCGGCGGCGAGCCCCTGGACGGCGGCAGGAAGTGGCTCGACGGCAAGCCCTTCCTGGGCAGCCACAAGACGATCAAGGGGACGTTACTCGGCGTCGTCGTCGGCGCCGTAGTCGGTGTCCTGCAGGGGAACCCTGTGGGCGGTGTCTTCCAGTCCGTCGGCGCCGTGGCAGGGGACATAGTGGCCAGCTTCTTCAAGCGCCGCTGGAACCTGAGGCCCGGGGAGGGCATGCCGCTGGTGGATCAGCTTGACTTCATCACCTTCGCCGTCCTGCTGAGCTACCCCGTCCAGCGCACGTCTCTGGAGGCTATGCTGGTTATCCTCGTCCTGACGGTGCCCATACACTACGCTGTGAACTACGTAGCGTGGCTTCTGAGGCTCAAGGAGCACCCCTGGTAGCTAGACGAGCCTGCGCCTCGGCTCCTTCCCGGCCTCGAACACCCTGCCGCAGTAGTTCACCGCGAAGCTGTCGGGGAACGCGTCGTAGAGCCTGGCCATGGCCTTGAAGCCTGTGCAGTGGCAGGGGCTCAGGAACCTGAGGCCGAGTCTCCGCAGCTCCTCTATGGTCTTGTCGATGTAGGCGTCGTCGCGGCCTACCAGGTGGGTGCCCCCTATCAGGCCGTGGAGGCCGGTGAAGCCGCCCAGCTCCATGACGTGCAGCGCAGTGTTCACGGGGCCGGAGTGGGCGCACCCCGTTATCAACCAGGGGCCGACGCCCTCCACGTCCGTCCACAGCGCCTGGTCGCAGAGGATCTTGTCTTCCCTCTCCTCGCCGTCCACCACCACTATCCTCCTCCCCCCGTCCGTGGGCGGTGAGACCTCCTCGAACCCGGTCACCCTGGGCACCTGGCCGGTGGTCCAGAGCCCTGGCACGACCTCCATGGCCTCGTCTGAGATGACGAGTTCCCCGCCGGCTGCCTCGATGTCTTCCACGTTCTGCCCCTCGGGGACGCCTCCTCTCGTCCTCTTGCCGTGCCTGTCCTCGTAGTAGCGGGGCAGGAAGCAGTGGGGGTGGGCGTAGACAGGGCATCCTCCGGCTGCCTCCACCACCTCCACAGTGGCGACGGTGTGGTCGCCGTGGCCGTGACTCAGGACTACGGCGTCCACGTCGCCGAGGGTCACCTCAAGCTTCTTTATGTTGTGGAGCAGGGGCTCCCTGTCGTTCCCCGTGTCGAAGACCACCTTTCTATCGTCGCCTCTCCCGTCCACGATCTCCAGGAGGTATGATAGGCCCCACTGGCCGTGGAGGCCCGCCCGTAGCACCAGGTTGTCTGCGAGGGTCGTCATCTTCAGAGACTTTACTACCATCGAATCACGTGATAATACCTGTTTTACTGGGTTGAAAACACTTGTTTACATATCGTCTGCGGGTTCATAGTATTCATTAAGGACTGTAAGCATTGGGTTTACTGAGCACTTATATCGTAGACTGACTAAAAAAAGGGTAAACGTCGGACTGGTGACAGTGTGTGAGGTGGCTGGCTTAGATGTCGAGTTCTAGACGCAGGATGCTGGCCGCCCAGGAGGACATCGCCAACAAGATCGTTGAGCTGGCTAACCGCAAGGACCAGACGGTGTACCAGACGGTGAACGACATCCTGGAGCAGGCGCTGAGGGTGGAGGGCATAGGGCTGAGCCTGAGCCAGGTGGTGGACGAGAGGTGGATGCATGAGCGTGCCCAGGAGATAGGGTTCACCTTCACCATAGAGCAGCTCCTGTACCAGATCGTGGACGCCGCCTACGAGGAGGATCCGGAGAGGTTCACCGGGATATTCAAGGAGATGGGGCATTGGTACGGCAAGTACTTCCAGGCCAAGCACGACGAGCCCCTGGATGCCCTCAGGGACTCGCTGGAGCTGTTCTGCCTGGGGAACACCGAGTACAGCCTTGAGCAGACGCCGAGGAGGCTGAAGCTCTCATTCATCGGGGAGAGGCTGTCCCCGGGCTACACTGAGCTTTTCAGCGTCCTCATGGAGGAGATCCTGCTGGTCTTGGGGTTCAAGATGAACGGCAAGGAGATCCGTAAGGGTATTTTGAGGATGGAGTTCAGGAGGTGACCCGGTGGTCGAGGAGCTCCTTGACGATAAGAAGTTCATAGTGGTCCCGGCGGCGACAGCGAACCAGCTCAGGATCGTATCGGGTAGGCTGGGGAGCAGCGCCGCCAGTTACGCGGAGGAGGTTTTCACGCAGGCCTTCAGGGTCGACGAGATGGGCTCCAGCCTCGAGGAGGCCGTGGACACGTACCGCCTAGTCACCGTGCAGAGGGGCGCCGGCAGCATCTGTGTCAACCGCGCCCGCTTCAAGGAGCTGGTCGAGAGGCTCTACCTTGAGGACGAGGAGGAGCTGTCCCGCATCTGGTATGAGTCCGGTGGATGGTACGGGGCGTATCTGCTCACGAAGCTTAACGGAGAGGACGTCTTCGGGTTTCTGGAGAAGGATCTGCTGGTGACGTGGAACCTGGATGAGGCGGAGATCAGGCGGGAGGATGTCATCGTTTCTGTTCGCTGTACTTCGTTCGGGATGTCGAGGGAGCTGACGGATCTGCTGGTTCACTATCTCGTCGGCCGCATGGAGGAGCTGGGGTACGGCGAGAACGACAGGGAAGTCCTACGCGGCCTCGTCATTATGAAGTTGCTGAAGAAGATGGAATAATTAACATCATTATTATAATGTTGGGTGTTATTATGGTGTATTTTTACCCTTTTTTCTAAATATGCT
>JAEHCT010000203.1 GCA_020697635.1 Candidatus Bathyarchaeota archaeon | reverse complement strand
AGCGACAAGACCAAGCCGTACGGCATACCCACAAACGTAAACCTCTTCCCCATAATGGTCGACGGGATGGGCATGTGCGGCGCGTGCAGGGTAACCGTGGCGGGGGACACCCGGTTCAGCTGCGTAGACGGACCCGAGTTCGACGGCCACCAGGTGGACTTCGACGAGCTCATAATGCGAATGAGGGTCTACAACCCGCAGGAGAAGATAGCCATGGTCGTCCACAACAGGGAGGCCGAGTAGATGGCCTTCGACAAGCCCGCCGTCGAGATGCCCAAGCAGGCCCCGGAGGATAGAATACATAACTTCTTCGAGGTCGCCAGTGGCTACACAAGCGAGATGGCTGTCGAAGAGGCGCAGCGGTGTCTCAACTGCAAGGACCCTCAGTGCATCAAGGGCTGCCCAGTCAACATAGACATCCCCGGTTTCATCCAGCTGGTGGAGGAAGGTAAGTTCATAGAGGCCGCCTGGAAGGTCAAGGAGACCAACGCGCTGCCCGCAATATGCGGCAGGGTGTGTCCGCAAGAGAACCAGTGCCAGAAGTTCTGTGTGCTGGGCATCAGAGGCCAGCCGATCGAGATCGGACGACTTGAACGCTTCGTAGCCGACTTCGAACGCGAGAAGGACATCGAGATACCTGAGCCGCCGGAGCCAACCGGCTTCAAGGTCGGGGTGATAGGCGCAGGGCCGGCGGGCCTAACGGCCGCGGCCGAGTTGGTGAAGATGGGGCACGAGGTGGAGATATTCGAGGCCCTGCACACGGCTGGCGGCGTACTGATGTACGGCATCCCCCAGTTCCGTCTACCCAAAGAGATCGTGCAGGCGGAGGTTATGTACATCAAGAAGCTGGGCGTCAAGATCCATCTCGACAGCATGATAGGGAAGCTCTACACCGTCGGGGAGCTGCTGGGCGGACGCTTCGACGCCTTGTTCATCGGCAGCGGTGCAGGCCTACCGCGGTTTCTGCGGCTCCCAGGGGAGAACCTGAGCGGCATCTACAGCGCCAACGAGTTCCTCATCAGAACCAACCTCATGAAGGCTTACAGGTTCCCCGAGTACGACACGCCCATCAACATCGGCAACAGGGTGGCGGTCATCGGCGGCGGTAACGTAGCCATGGATTCGGCCAGGTGCTCACTGAGGCTAGGTGCCGAGCAGGTGTACATCATCTACCGTAGGGGCATGGGTGAGCTCCCGGCGCGCCACGAGGAAGTGGAGAACGCCGAGGCGGAGGGTGTCATCTTCACTCTGCTCAACAACCCTGTCAGGTTCATCGACGACGGCCGCGGCGACGTCAAGGAGATGGAGCTCATCCGGATGCAGCTGGGTGAGCCGGACGAGTCAGGCCGTAGGAGGCCAGAATCCTTACCCGGCTCAGAGTGGAGGCTACCGATCGATACAGTTGTGATCGCCATCGGCCAGAGCCCTAACCCGATAATACAGCAGACGACTGAGGGGCTCGAGGTTACGCGGTGGGGGACCATCATCCACGACGAGGAAACCATGGAGACGACCATCGAGGGCGTCTACACGGGAGGGGACGTGGCCACTGGGGCCGCTACGGTAATCAGCGCCATGGGCGCCGGCAAGAAGGCGGCCGCCGCGATTGACACCTACCTGAGAAAGTAACTCGGGTTTTCCTCACCTTTTATATTGGATGTCCCTTATTGTGGGTTGGATGCCGTTTACAGCCCTACATTTAGGGCCAGCGCTCCTGGTAGCCCTACTAGTTTACCCGTTGCTGGACACCCCTACTCTACTAGTGGCATCCATAGTCATAGACCTTGAGCCTCTCCTTGTCATATTGCTGAGTCTCCCCCAGCCTCTTCACGGCACGTATCACAGTCTAACGGTGAGCACGCCCATCGGCGTAGCCGTAGCCGTGTTCATGTACCTTATCAGGGGGTTCACATCGCGGTACATGGAGAGGCTTAGGCTCCCTCAGATTGACGATGTGCGGGGGTACTTGGCTGCGTCGCTCATCGGCGTCTGGGGACACGTGTTACTGGACTCGTTCCTGTACAGCGACATGAGCCTGATCTACCCTTGGCAGTGGAACCCGTTGCAGGGCCTCGTGAGCTACGGGCTCATCTTCAACGTGTGCCTGATCTCGTTTCCGTTGGCCGTAATAGTGTACCTCCTAAGAGTCACCCTCATGGCCTGGGTTAGGAACGGGAGGCCGGTCGAGGAGGCTCCCACAGCTGAGGAGCCCATGTCGGAGCCCTTCATCGAGCCGGTCATGGAGACGGGCGGCTACGAGGGGCCCGTTCTCTTCTTCGACATACCCGAACCAGCCGATGATCTGGTACAAGGTGAGGAGACATACATGTCGACCGCCATCCAAGACGAGCAAGAAACGGGGTCCTTGGTAAGGATCGAGGTCCAACCGGAAATATTTCTTGGCTGCGACAGGCTACCTGAGCAGTGGGGGCTGGTGGGGAAGGCATCCGGTGAGCTCGTGGCGGTCGACCTTAACGAGCCTCACATAGTCTTCGTCTGCGGGAAGCAGGGCAGCGGTAAGGGATACACCATCGGCGTAATCAGCGAGATGCTTTTATCCAAATCGATACCTGGCATCAGCCAGGTGAGGAAGCCCGCCACCATAATCGTGTTCCACAAGCCGCGGGACGACCTCAGGAGCGAGTTCTGGAGCATCGTCGACGCCAACAGGAACCCGGAGGAGGCCGCGGCTCTCCGCGAAGGCTACGTCGTGGAGCCTAGACGGGTGATCGACAGGAGTGGCTTCAGGATATTCGTGGATCCCTTCGTGTACAAGAACGAGCGTAGGAAATTCGAGGATGACTACGGCACAAGGGTGTACCCCATCGGCATCAACCCGACCAGGCTCACAGCCGAGGACTGGCCCCACGTGCTGAGCCTCGGCAAGAAGAGCGGCTCCATGTACGTGAAGAAGATATTCCAGATAATCAAGAAGAACCAGTACGACAGGGACTTCGGGCTTAACACGATTCGGCGCGAGGTTGAGGCCAGCGACCTGAACCCCAACCAGAAGGGCTTCGCCATGATGCGGCTCGAAACGCTGGAGGACTACCTGGTCGCCGGAGACTTCATGAACGACCTCATAATAGGCGGCGTGAACGTCTTCGACCTCCGCAAGATCATGATGGAGCCCGACGACGTCTTCAGCGTAATGATCCTGTTCATAAGCTCTCTCATCAACAACGAGAGCACCGCCCATGAGCAGTTCGTCTTCGTCATAAACGAGGCCCACGACTACCTCAGGAAGGGTCTGAGCAAGGACTTCACGGACTACATAAACTACCTGATCCGTAAGAAGCGGCACGCCGGGACGTGGCTCATGCTGGACACCCACTTCCCCGAGGACGTGGACACCAAGGTAATCAAGGGCAGCGACATCAAGATATTCCATAA
>JAEHCT010000202.1 GCA_020697635.1 Candidatus Bathyarchaeota archaeon | reverse complement strand
CATACAGGCGGCTGTGGCGCGGGAGGCTGTACGGCTCGGCCTAGAGAAGCATAAGGGCATAGCGTCGAGGCTCAAAGGCACTCTGGTAGATCGCACCCTGAGCGATATATTCGATCAGGTGCTGGAGAAGACCATCATCGACCTGTTCAAGACTCATGTGATCGTGGGCAAGGGGAGGGTCTTCAGGGATCAGTCTGCTCTAGACTCTGCGATGATACTCGTCGACGCCCTGGAGCCGATGGGGGTAACCGAGATAATGGTGGACCGGTCAAGCATAATGCCTCACCTAGGCAACGTGCTGGGCGTCAACCACGACGCGGCGCTGCAGATACTGGTTGAGGAGAGCCTGACGGGCCTGGCCACGTGCGTCGCGCCCATGGGCAAGGCCAGGGAGGAGGAGGAGGCTGTGACGGTTCAGATGGCGGTTGACGGCTTAGAGATTGTTGAGTCTGTCAAGGTGGGGGAAATCCGCCTCGTTCCCTTGGGCTCAGACGAGGTCGCTGAGGCAACGTTCACGCCTCATAGGCGGCTGGATCTCGGAGCCGGGAGAGGCAAACAGGTGAAGAAGCGGGTGCAGGGAGGCGAAGTAGGCTTGCTACTAGACGCGAGGGGGAGGCCGCTGAACAGGTTCAGGAAGACGCCGGAGGCGCCCAAGTAGAGGTGGATCACATGCAGAGCCTACAGTTGTTTGAGGACACCGTGATTCGGAAGGAGCGGAGGATCCCTACCGAAGGCGAAGTGCTGGTGAAGCCCGGGGACACGGTGGAGCCTGGGACGGTGGTCGCCAGGGGCGTGGTGAAGAATCCTGACATCCGTGAGCTGAGGATCTACGCGTCGCTGGGCATCAGCCCGGACATGGTGAAGAACTACATGCTGAAGACCACGGGCGATGACGTGAGCAAGGACGAGGTCATCGCCATCTATAGGTCCTTCTTCGGAAGATCCACAAAGGTGGCGAGGTCTCCTATCGCAGGCAGGATCGAGAGCTTCTCGTCTACCACCGGCCGCGCCATAGTCAGGGGGCACCCAATCCAGATGATGGTGAAGGCCCACCTGCCAAGCGAGGTCATAAATGTCATCGATGGCGAGGGCGCAGTCGTCGAGACGAGGGCCGCCGTGCTTCAGGGCGCGTTTGGGCTCGGAGGCGAGACCGTAGGTGAACTGGTGTTCGCCGTAGACTCGGCTGACATCCCCCTAACGTCGGAGGAGATCAAGGCAGAGCATCGGGGCAAGGTGGTCGTCGGCGGCTCGGTGGTCACGGTGGACGCGCTGCGCGCCGCGGCCAAGAACGGCGTCAGCGCAGTGATTGTCGGTGGGGGTGACCAGAAGGACTTGACGGAGTTCCTGGGATACGAGCTCGGTGTCGGCGTCACGGGCGGCGAGGATTTCGGGTTCACCCTGATAATCACGGAGGGCTTCGGCGTCAACCCCATGGATGAGTCTAGGTTCAGCCTCCTGGAGAGGCATGAGGGCAGGCTGGCCTGTGTGGACGGCACCACCCAGATCCGTTCAAGGATACAGAGGCCCGAGGTCGTCGTTCCCCTCTAATTTTTTCTTGGAAAGAGTTTAATCCCATCCATCGCTGTATTCTGCGAGTCTAGAGTTGACTGTTGACATAGTTATCAAGAACGGACTGCTAGTGCTGCCTTCGGGGATCACGGAGGGCTCGATGGTCGTCGACGGCGGCAAGATAGTGGGCGTCGTCAGGTCAGGCGAGCCCAGCGCCGACAGGGTCATCGACGCCACGGGGAAGGTGGTCCTACCCGGCATGGTGGACATGCACGTCCACCTGCGTGACCCAGGTTTCCCGGAGCGGGAGAACTTCGAGTCTGGGACGAGGGCGGCGGCCGCCGGCGGCGTGACCACTGTGGTGGACATGCCTAACACGGTGCCCGCCACCGTGACCGTCGAGGCGTTCAAGCAGAAGAAGGGGATCGCGGAGAGGAAGAGCCTGGTGGACTTCGCGTTCATCGGCGGCGCGGGTGAGGTGCCCACCGAGGATATTGTTGCCGTCAGCGAGGCCGGCGCCACTGCGTTCAAGAGCTTCCTCATCGCCCGTTTCAAGGAGCTGGCTGCAAGTGACTACACGCTGCTCAGGCACATGAACACGCTGTCCGAGCTGGACAAGCCGCTGCTGGTGCACGCCGAGAACGGCAACCTGGTGGACATGTACATGGAGGAGGCCAAGGCGTCTGGCCGCACGGACCCGTTGGCGCACTGCGATTTCAGGCCCGCGATAGCCGAGGTGGAGGCGACGATGAGGTGCGTCACGCTGGCGGCGGAGACGGACGTCCACCTGCACATATGCCACATATCGGCGGCGGGCGCCGTCGACGTCGTCGAATGGGCCCAGGCCATGGATCAAGCTGTGACCGGGGAGACAAGCACCAACTATCTCCTCTTCACCAGGGAGACCATGGAGGAGAGGGGCCCCTACGCCAAGGTCGACCCGCCGCTGCGGGGCAAGGACGACCAGCTGAGGCTCTGGGAGGCGCTCAACGACGGCACCATCGACGTGCTGGCCAGCGACCACGCCCCCTACACCAGAGAGGAGAAGGAGCGGGGATGGGAGAACATCTTCGACGCGCCCAGCGGCGGCGTGGTCATAGAGACGACCCTGCCGCTGATGCTGGACGCCGTGAACAGGGACATGATCAGCCTGGAGCGGCTGGTGGAGGTCTTCAGCACGAACCCGGCCATGATGAACGGGCTGTACCCCAAGAAGGGGGACATCGTCCTCGGCGCGGACGCCGACCTCGTGGTGGCCGACATGGGTAAGCCGTTCCACATCAGGGGCGACGACCTTCAGACCATCCAGAAGATAACGCCGTACGAGGGTATGAAGGGGAAGGGGGTGCCGGTGATAACCGTGGTCCGCGGCGAGATAGTATACGAGTACGGGCAGGTGGTAGGGAAGCTGGGCTACGGCGAGTTCCAGAGACCCATCTAACACCTCACTATTCTTTTTGTCTTCATTTTGCTGTTCCTGGCTGGTGATGCAGCTCCAAACTCCATTCGGTTTAGTCTTCACACTTCGTCCGTGCCAGTCATTACTAGGTTGACCGGTTACGCGTGTCTATCAAAGAGATTACGGCGTACGTGTAGCCGATGGCCTAGGGATCGACGTAGCGGAGATTAAAAGACTCGCCAAGGAATAGATCCAACCTTTTTTCTTTACGACGATCATCCGAAGCGCGCGAGTTGATCGCAAGGTAAACGAATCTATGTGAATAATTAAAACAGTCAACAAACTGGGTATTGAAATTCATTTATTCCTTGTTACGTAGGACGCTGATGTTGAATTTCTCACACAGTAAGAAAGATAAGATGATGTGAGAATATTGTTGGACGTGGAAGAAGCAAACAGTAAGAAGGCAGAGCTCCGAGAAGCAGTCAACCAGTGGAAACAGCGAA
>JAEHCT010000201.1 GCA_020697635.1 Candidatus Bathyarchaeota archaeon | reverse complement strand
AAGCCCATGCTTCTTCAACTTGAATCATGTCTCAGAACGGTAAACTATCCAGGTTCTGGATCCAGGAGCTAACCCGTCCCGCCTTCGAGGACTGGCTGGAGAACGAGCTCGAGCCTGTCGTCATCATAGGCATAGGAGCCATAGAGCAGCATGGGCTACACCTGCCCCTGGGCACCGACAGCCTCGGCTGCCTAGAGTTTATCCACGAGGTGGCGAGCCGCACCAACAGCGTCTGCATACACCCGTGCTGGCCCGGCTTCAGCCCCCACCACATGTCGTTCCCCGGAACAGTTACCTTCAGCAGCGAGACGCTGCTGGGTGTCCTCATGGACACCGTCGGGAGCTTCGCCCACCACGGCGTCAAACGCTTCATCTTGGTGAACCACCACGGAGGCAACACCCAGACCATGAACCTCGCCGCCCAGCTCGCGAAACGCGAGTATAACGTGATGATAGCCGCACCCGAGGGTCCGAAGGAGACGGAGCTCGCCAAGAAGATACAGGAGCGTGTGCAGAGATTCCTGGAAGTCCACAGCGGGCCCAGGGAGACCGCGTACGCACTCCACTACTTCCCCGAGCTATGCGAGATGTGGCGCCTCGATGACTGGGAGAGCGGCGTCATCCTCTCCGACCGGCTCCGCGAGTTCATGGACCCCGACAGGGAGGACTACGAACTGGTGAGCCAGGTCTTCGACGCGTGCCTGGGCCCTAACACCGAGGACACCACCAGGAACGGCCAGTACGCCACCACGGACCCACGGACCGCCGACCCCAAGGAGGCGGAGGCCTCCATGGAGGAGGCCGTCCAGTTCATGGTGGACTTCATCGAGCTCTGGAAGAGCATCCCCGTGCCCAAGTGCTTCCTCGATTAACCCATCTTCTTTTTCAGCTTCTCCGCCTCAGCTTCTCCCATGTGGACCGTATGCTTCTCGCCCGGGTAACTAACCGAGAGCACGTCCTCGCGGTACTTGGTGAGGGCATCGGTTATGATCCTGTTGAGGTCGGCGTAGGGGTGGGCGAAGGGCGGGGCCTCGTCGTAGACGCCCAGCAGATCGTGGAGCACCAGCACCTGGCCGTCACACATCGGGCCCGAGCCTATGCCTATGGTAGGCATCTCGACGGTCTGGGTTATCACCTCGGCGGCCTCAGCTGTCACGAACTCTAGGACCACCGAGAACGCCCCCGCGTCGTCTAGGGCCATCGCGTCCTCGACTATGGTCGCCGCCGTGTCTGCGTCGGTTCCCTGCACCTTGAAGCTGCCCCCTACGGACGCCCTCTGGGGCATGAGGCCGATGTGCGCCTGCACAGGGATGCCTACGTCCACGAGCGCCTTCACGGTGGGCGCCACCTCCCTACCGCCCTCCAGCTTGACGGCGTCGGCGCCCCCCTCCTGTATGAGGCGGGCGGCGTTGGTCACGGCCTGCTCCCTACTCACGTGATATGACATGAAAGGCATGTCGGCGACCACCAGGGGGGCCTTGGCTCCCCTCACCACCGCCTTCGTGTGGTGTACTATGTCGTCCACTGTCACGGGCACGGGGTTCTCGTAGCCAAGAACCACCATCCCCACAGAGTCTCCGACGAGGATAATCTCCAGCCCAGCCCTCTCCACGAGCATCGCCGTGGGGTAGTCGTAGGCGGTGACCATGGCGATCTTCTCGCCCATCGCCTTCATCTTCCAAAGCTTCGACACGGTTACCTTGTTCAAGGCATATCACCAGAACAATAGTCAATAGCCGTGAACCCATATAACCACTGGGTAGATATGCGGGTCGCTGTGGTGGGCGCCGGCGCCATGGGCTGCCTCTACGGAGGCCATCTGGCCGAGGCCGGCGTGGATGTGTCGCTCGTGGACGTCTGGAGGGAGCACGTGGACGCCATCAACGCGAAGGGGCTCCACATAACCGGCGTCTCAGGGGACAGAGTAGTTCGTGTCCCAGCCACAAATAACCCGGAGACCGTGGGGGAGGTCGACTTGGTGCTCCTGTTCGTCAAGTCCTACGACACCGCCCAGGCGGTAAAGGGCTCCAGGCCACTCATCGGCGGCGACACAAAGGTCTTGACACTGCAGAACGGCCTCGGGAACCTCGAAGCCATCACCGAGACTGTCGGCGCCGGCAGGGTCCTCGGGGGTACTACCTCCCACGGCTCCACGCTGGTGGGCCCCAGAGAGATACGTCACGCCGGCGAAGGCCCCACGTTGATAGGGGCTCTGGAAATAAGCTCCAGAAGCACGGCGGAGAAGGTGGCAGACACGTTCAACGGCGCTGGCCTCCGTACACGGATCAGCGACGACGTGAGGGGCGACATCTGGGGCAAAGTGCTCGTGAACCTCGGAATCAACGCGTTGACGGCCCTCACAGGCCTACGGAACGGTCAGCTTCTCGAAGTCCCGGAGCTAAGACGCCTCATGCGCATCGCGGTGGAGGAGGGCGTGAGGGTGGCCGAGGAGGACGGCGTAGACCTAGGCTCACTGGACCACGTCGCCCACGTCTACGATGTAGCTGAGGCTACGGGTGCAAACCACTCCTCGATGCTGCAGGACGTGGATAGGGGGCGAAGGACCGAGATAGACGCCCTCAACGGCGAGGTCGTGGGGCTCGGGGAGAAGCTGGGGGTGGAAACCCCCGTGAACAGGGCTTTGACCGCCCTTGTCAAGGGGCTGGAGCACCGCTCTAGTCTTTGAGGTTGATAGGGTAGACGCCGTCTGGGACGTTCCTGTACTGGAAGACGCTGAGGTCGGCGGGGCACTGGCCGGGGGCGTCGATTATGATGATCTCCTCCCCGATGACCTCGTAGACCGCCCTGAAGTGGGTCTTGCTCTTGCTGACTATGATCTCGAAGTCTTCTGGCCTGTACCCGAACTGCTTGATGGGGTCGTCGTCGATGAGGCTCGACATGCGGCTTATCACTTGGAGCCAGACGCCGCCCACCTGTAATATGCCGGTGAGGCCGAGGTTTGTCTCCTGGTTGATCCTCATGGGCCCCGTGCCTATGTACTTGCCTTCGCCGACCCAGAGCACCTCGCCTTTAACCTTTACCTTGCCCCCGTCCCTCCAGCCTGTGGTAGCCCCCACCTCAAGCTCAACCGTTTCTCCGATGTCGGCCTCCACGATCTTCTTCGCCGATTCTGGGTCGTGGAGCATTGGGAACGCCGTTTTCTGGGCCTCCTGCCTGAGTAGCTCCTTGAGGACGTATGTGGTGTCGTTGCTTCTGTCGGCGTGGTCAAGAATCACTATGGGCTTCTCGGCTTCCTTCGCCTTCTCCACGGCGAGCCTGACGCCTTCCTCGACGCCGTGGAGGGCGGCCTCGCTTCTACCCGTCAGCTCCTTCCTCCTACTCCACGCCAGCTCGCAGAGATCGTTCACGATCTCCTGCGCCAGCTCCGGGTCGTCGTCCGTCACAGCCACCATGCCCATGCCGAGGGGGTGCACGTCGCTCCACGCGAACCCGAAT
>JAEHCT010000200.1 GCA_020697635.1 Candidatus Bathyarchaeota archaeon | reverse complement strand
GCCGACTGTTCTGAGTCTTGAAGCGGTGAGGCGTGGAGATGATGATGTGTTGATCATCGAGGTCAGCCATGGGTCACCGTCATCATCGCATTACATTGACTCCATCGAGGTCGAGGTTGACGAAGAAGTCTTCACGATCGTTGACCCGGGTGATCAGTCTAGCACCGTCTTCACTGTGGAGTATATCCTTGAGTCGTCAGGCACGGGTATCAGGGTCAGGGCTCACTGTAACCTTCATGGCTGGAGTCAGTGGACTCAGCTCGGAGATGAGACAACGGAGGAGGGTGGAGGCATCCCGGGTTTTAGCTACGCAGCGATACTCATCGGGTTGACGGTTTACTTCATGATTG
This sequence comes from Candidatus Bathyarchaeota archaeon, assembly GCA_020697635.1. Taxonomy (GTDB): domain Archaea; phylum Thermoproteota; class Bathyarchaeia; order TCS64; family TCS64; genus RBG-16-57-9. The sequence goes on along the minus strand of JAEHCT010000200.1, from coordinate 3,147 downwards.
CCCGTCTCCGTGCACATAATTGAAGAAGAGACGGTTTATGACGAGGCTCTGCGGCGGCCTCGCAAGCACCCACACGCTTATACTGGTAAATGCGTCCCACATTAGGAACACCATGGGAGACGACGGGTACAGCTTCAAGAAGCCACGCACGGACGCCGACGTCGAGCAGGTATACGCGCTCATGAGAGTCGTCTTCCCCAACGAGGACGTGGACGGCATCGTCAGGCGCCTCCTGGACCTCTACCCGCCCATGACTCTGGACCACTTGTTCGCGGTCACGTACGGCGGTGAAACCGTCGCCTCCCTCGTTCTCATACCCCAGACCTGGGTGATGGACGACATGGAGCTCAAGGTCGCAGAGATGGGCTGCGTAGCCACACACCCGGATCACAGGGGCAGGGGGCTGCAGCGGATGCTGAACGAGAGGCTCGACGAAGCCGCCGAGAACGGGGGCTACGACCTCTGCGCCCTCGCCGGGATACCCTTCTTCTACCGCCAGTTCGGGTACGAGTACTCCCTAGACCTCGACCACAAGACCACCATATCCGTGAGCGAACTGCCGGACTCGCAGCCGAGCCTGGAATCCCGGAAGTTCACCGAGGCCGACATACCGGCTGCCGCCAAGCTCCTCGACTCCTACCACAGCAGGTACATGGTGCACTGCCCCCGAACGGCGCCTGTATGGAGGATGCAGCACATGACAGGCATCTACAACGGCGAGCCCTACGAAGGCTACACGCTCTACGAGGGCGACGAGGTGCAGGCATACGTGAGGATCCAACCCCGACCAAAGAACAAAACCCTCGTCCTCAAAGAGGCTGGGGCCGTGCCCGGGGCCCACTGGCAACTGCTGGCTTTCCTGAGGAAGTACTGCGTGGAGAACGGGCTTGTGACGCTCGTATCCGCCCTGGGGTACGTGGATCCTCTCTCGGAGCTACTGGTGGGGCTCGGCGCCGAGCAGAGGCTGCCGTATGGCTGGCAGGTCAAGATCGTGGACAACGTGAGGCTGCTGGAGAAGATCGCGCCGCTGCTGGAGTCAAGGCTCGCCGATACGAGGTTCAGCGGGCTCAGCGAGAGGCTGAACCTAAACTTCCGCAAGTTCAGCGTGAATATAGTCTTCGAGTCAGGGAAGGTGGCCGGTGTATCTCTGAGCAGCGACTGCTCAGACAGGACCATCGGGCTGAACCCGTATGTCTTTCCCCAGCTGCTCCTCGGTTACAGATGCAGGGAGGAGCTTGAGCACGCCTACCCCGACGTCAGGGTCGCCCCGAGCCACAGGATGCTGGTGGACGAGCTGTTCCCCAGGAAGCCGTCGTATGTCCACCACGTCTACTAGCCACCTATATACACGTGACGCCGAGTATATGACGCCCCGGTGAAGCCCCTTGGAAGCCATGATGTTCGATGACCTGCCCCTGAGCCCAGAGATACTGCGGGGGCTCGACAGGATGGGGCTGGAGCGTCTCATGCCCATCCAGGCCGCGGCTATGCCGCTGCTCCTGGAGGGCAGGGACGTAATGGGGCAGGCCCAGACGGGTACCGGTAAGACCGCTGCCTTCGGCGTCCCCATGCTCATGAAGGTGGACCCCTCCAAGCCCTACACCCAGGGGCTCGTCCTCTGCCCCACGCGGGAGCTATCTGAGCAGGTGTCCGGCCACATCAGGGGCTACGCCCGCTACCTAGACACCAGGGTGGTGACTCTGCACGGCGGCTCCAACGTGCACCGGCAGATCGAGGTTCTAGGTAAACCCGCTCACATCGTGGTGGGGACCCCCGGCAGGATAATAGACCTCATGGGAAGAAGAAAGGCGCTTGACCTGTCCCGGGTACGGGTGGTGGCCGTGGACGAGGCAGACAAGATGCTTGAGCTGGGGTTCATCAGGGACGTCGAGTGGATTCTGGGGGCCACACCCTTCGTGAGGCAGACCAGCCTGTGGTCGGCCACCCTGAGCCCAGAGGTTCTCCACCTGTCGGTCAGGTACATGAGGCACCCACGGAAGGTCCTCGTGTCGAGGGACGAGGTGGCTCAGATCAACGTGGCCCAGTACTACGTCCCAGTCGAAGGGAGCAGGGTCGAGAGGCTTTACGGCGTGCTGAACGCACTCGACGCCAGGAGGGGCATCATCTTCTGCAACACGCGGGAGACCGTTGACGAGCTGGCGGAGACCCTTAAGAGGGAGAGCTACCTCGTGGAGGCGCTGCACGGCGGGTACGCGCAGAGCCAGAGAAGCACGGTATTCAGGGACTACAAGCTTGGTAAGATCAGGTACGTGGTGGCAACCGACGTGGCGTCGCGCGGCCTCGACATCAGTGGCGTCACCCATGTAATCAACTACGAGGTGCCGGAGGACCCTGAGGTCTACTTCCACCGCATCGGGCGTACCGCTAGGAAGGGCGAGAAGGGCGTCTCCATCACCCTAGTCTCCCCCGAGGAGGATTTCCTCTGGGAGCGGGTCAGGGAGATGACCGGTACCGCGGTCACCGAGTGGCGATGACCGGCGTTTTCTCCAGACTTTTCTATAGTTACCGTTAACTAACAGATAGTTTTTTACACTAATTGACCTTAAACAGTTCAGGGGGATTGTATGAAACGCAGGCTTCTGCCCTTACTAGTAGTTTTGACTGTACTTACCTCCGGTCTCTCCTTAGCTTGGGGGACTCACGGCTTCGAGTCCACGCCCTACACAGACGAGCTAGGGGACGGAGTGGACTTCAACCTGTGTTTCATCCTGGACACCATCGCACCGATGCCCATTCCCATGGACGTGGAGTCGGTCACGCTGGTCCCCTCAGAGGAGCTTGACGCTGGTGACGTGTCCCTCAACGTCGAGGTCCAGTTTAACGCTCCTCCCCTGCCCCACCAGTCGTACACCATAGAGATTGGCATAGACGTTGACATGGACCCCACGACGGGTGCCAGCAGCCCGGGATGCTTCTACAACGGGCTTGGAGTCGACTACGACGTGGGGGTGGAGGTGTCTGAGGGCTCAGTTGCGTCGGTCTGGATGGACCGCTACGAGGCCGGGGAATGGGTGACGGTGGCTGAGCCCACCGCCGACATCGTGGAGAGAACCGTGATAGTTGGTTTCCCAGTCGACACGCTAGGATCCCCCCTCCACTCAGGGCTAACGGTGTATCTAATCACCG
>JAEHCT010000199.1 GCA_020697635.1 Candidatus Bathyarchaeota archaeon | reverse complement strand
GCCGTGATCAGACCGGCGAAGCTGTGGAACGACACCAGCACGGCGAAGGAGTGCGGCGAGCTGACGGAGGCGCTGGGCGGCGTAGACGAGGTTATCAGGCTCACGGGGAACAGCATGCCGCCGGGCTTCACAGCCGGGAAGATACTGTGGCTGAGGCGCCGCGAGCCGGACAACTACGCCAGGCTCAGGCACGTGCTCCTGCCCCACGACTACCTTAACTACGTGCTCACCGGGGAGGCGACGATGGAGTACGGCGACGCCTCCGGGACGGCGTTGATGGATGTGCGGAGACGCGTGTGGTGCAGGGAGGTGATCGAAGCCATAGACCCGGAGCTCATCGAGTGGCTCCCGGAGCTAAAGCCAAGCGACCGTCCAGCCGGAGTCGTCATGCAAAGCATAGCCTCTGAGCTGGGCCTCGGCGACGACGTTCTGGTCTCCGCCGGCGGAGGCGACAACATGATGGGCGCCATAGGGACGGGGAACACGTCCCCCGGGAAGGTGACGGTGAGCCTCGGCACCTCGGGGACCATATACGCCTACTCGGATGCGCCGGTGGTCGACCCCGGGGGCGAGGTGGCCGCGTTCTGCGACTCCACCAACGGCTGGCTCCCCTTGGTATGCACCATGAACGTGACCGTGGCCACCGAGCTGGTGCGAGGACTCCTTGGGCTCAGCCACGCCGAGCTGGAGACCGTCGTCTCGGAGACCCCGCCCGGGTGCGACGGCCTCATGCTTCTCCCCTACCTCACCGGGGAACGCGTCCCCAACGTGCCCCGCGGGAAAGGAGTATTCTACGGTCTCACACCCGCGAGCTTCAAGGCGGGGCACCTGGCCCGCGCCGCCATGGAGGGCGTCACCATGGGCCTCAACTACGGCCTCAACAGGATGAGGGAGCTGGGCCTAGACCCCGTGGAGATCAGGCTAACCGGAGGCGGGGCGAGGAACAGGGCGTGGAGACGGATCGCCGCCGACGTGTTCGACGCCGAGATAGTGACCCTAAGAGAAGAGGAGGCGGCGGCCTACGGCGCCGCCCTCCAGGCCATGTGGACGTACAGGCTCCAGCAGGGGGAACGGGTGACCATGAGCGAGATCACGGACGATCTAGTCGAGCTCGACGAGTCCGGCAGGCTGAAGCCCATCAAACGAAACGTGGAGATCTACGCGGGGCTGCAGTCCACCCAGGACAGGCTGAGCAGGGACCTGAGAGGATTATTCAGCGACTCTGTTGGGTGAGGCACTGGATGAGTGGAGAGGAGGACAGGGACAGCCGGGGACCAGCGTCGCTGGTGTCCCTACTGCTGTCCAACTACTCCATCTACCCCGGCACCATACTGACGTCGATACTGCTAGTCGAGATCGCGGAGACCTTCGACACCAGCGTCGGCGTGGTCAGCCAGATCAGGACGCTGTCCTCCTTCCTCGGCTTCGTGACGGCCCTCGCCATGGGGGCGCTGAGCATCAGGTACAGCGGCAGGAGGCTGCTCACCGCTGGGCTGGTGCTGCTGAGCCTTTCCTGTCTAGGCAGCGCCGCCGCGTCCAGCCTGGGGCTGTTGTTCGTGCTGTACTCCCTTAACGGCGTGGCCTCTAACGTCGTGTTCCCCATGCTGACTTCGCTCGTGGGTGAGTACTATCCCTCGGAGGGTAGGGCGAGGGTCATGGGCTGGATAGGCGCCTCGGGTGGCCTCTCCTACATGCTGGGGGCGCCGATAATCGCGTACCTGGCCTCGGCGGGAGACTGGAGGCTCCCGTTCATCACGTACGCCGCCGCGGCCCCGGTGGCCGCCTTTGCACTGACGTTATGGAGTCTGCCGCCCACACCAGTCAAGGCCGAGAGCGTCGGTATCAACGAAGGATTCCGGGCAATAGGCTCCAAGCGGTCTGCCTTGGCGGCTCTCGGGGCCGTGACCCTGATGGGGGCGTCCACGCAGAGCATATACTTCTACAGCTTCACGTACCTGAGGGATGCCCACGGCGTATCTCAGGGACAGGTCTCGCTGATATTCTCGGTGGCTTCCCTCGCGTTCCTGCTGGGTTCATTCTTCTGCGGGAGCTTCGCGGATAGGCTGGGCGTTAAGAGGGCCCTCGTCACGGCTCTGGGGGTGGCGCTCCTGTCTCAAGCTGTCTATCCGTACTTACCCCTCTGGCTGTGCGCGGCCGTGATCGTCGTCGGGCACTTCTTCTTCTCCCTCCAGTACTCCGCGGCGAACACCCTCGTGCTTGAGCAGGTCCCGGAGTACCGGGGAAGCATGATGTCCATGAGCTCCGCCCTCTCGTACCTGGGCTACGGGTTAGGCACCGCCGTGGGTGGCTTGGTGTTGTCGATGGCGGGGTGGGCCTCGTTAAACGTGGCCCTGAGTATTATGGGGGCGGCGGCTTTCGTGCTCTACTTCTACCTCGTGGAAGCCTAGACGGCCATGGTTAACCCTTTAAACGTGGGGGACATGCTGACTGTGGTGCCTTTTTGAAGGATATTCGTTCTCAAAAGACTGTCAGGGACAGGGAGGGGATGCTCAACTACCTAAAGGGTACGGCTCTGAAGCCAAGGTTCAGCGCCGGGGTCTGGTTCTTCTACCCGGGGGCCACCAGGTTCCACGACGCATACGTGGACAAGGGGAGCATAGAGGACACGCTAAACAAGATCGCGTGGATGCACGACGAGGGGTACATCGACTCCGGGTTCGCCGTCGAGGCCCACTACCCCAACGAGGTGAACAGGGAGAACCTCCACCTGTACGAGGCGCTGGAGAAGGAGACGGGGATCAGGCTCATCACGGCCATCCCGTTCCTGTTCTACGATCGTCGGTACGAGTTCGGCAGTCTGAGCAACCCGGACCCTGAGGTGAGGCGGCACGCGATAGATCGGACCGTCGAGGCGCTGAGGCTTAACAAGGAGCTGGGCACCGAGTTCGCCGTGATCTGGCCCGGCATAGACGGCTACGAGAACCCCTTCGGCCACGACTTCTACGGGATGTGGACGCGGTTCGAGGAGGGGCTAGCCGAGGCGATGGACGCCGTGCCCGGTGTGCGCGTCGCCATGGAGCCCAAGCCCTACGAGCCCAGGGGGAACAACGTCTGGCGTAACACGGCCAACGGCCTCCTCATGGCGAGGGACGTGGAGGCGATGCTGAAGGCGCCGCAGAACAGGAAGACGCTGAGCGACGGCCACGCGCTGGTGGGGCTGAACCCGGAGGTGGGTCACGTTCTCATGGGGCACGAGGAGCTGGCTTACGCGTTCGCGTCGGTGCTCAGAGAGGGGAGGTTGATGCACAGCCACTGGAACAGCCAGCCCCTGGGCAACTACGACCAGGACCTCAACGTGGGGGTGCTGGGCATCGACCAGATGCTGGCGACGCTGCTGGTGTTCAAGATGCACGGCTACGACGGGTTCTACGGCATCGACATCAACCCCGTCAGGATACCCGTGGAGCGAGCCCTCGTGCTGAGCATGAACGCCCTCGACTGGGGCGCGGACATGGTGAACAGCCTCGACTACGACGCCCTCGTGGAGGCAATGTACGACCCCGCCGGGAAC
>JAEHCT010000198.1 GCA_020697635.1 Candidatus Bathyarchaeota archaeon | reverse complement strand
GTGTCTAAAATAGCATGTCATGGGCTTCACAGTGAAAACAGTTGTAGGCTAGATAAGGGTTGTCAGCCAAGAAATCGAGTTAATCTACCATCCAGCTTTGTTCTTTTTGATATGTTCTCTGAGCCCGCCTGCCGCGAGTATCCTCATCATGAACTCTGGGACTGGGACGAAGCTTAGGGTCTTAGTGCCGTTGACAATAATGGTGCCCTCGACTAGGTCCACCTCGACTGTGTCCCCCGTCTTGATCTCCTTGCTGACGTTGGGGCACTCGAGGGCGGGTAGCCCGAGGTTCGTTGCGTTTCTGTAGAAGATACGAGCGAAGCCCTCGGCGATGACTGCTGATACCCCTGAGTGTTTCAACGCGATCGGTGCGTGCTCCCTGCTGCTCCCCAGACCGAAGTTTCTTCCTCCGACAACCACGTCGCCTGGCTGGACCTTCCCCACAAACCCGGGGTCTATGCCCTCCATGGCGTGTCTGCCCATCTCTTCGGGGTCCGTGAGCTCCAGGTAGATGCCGGGCAGGATGAAGTCGGTGTTGACGTCGTCGCCGTAGTTCCATGCCTTGCCTCTAATCATCCTCTAAACCTCCCTCGGGTCTGTTATGGCCCCCGTCAACGCGCTTGCCGCCGCCGTAGCCGGGCTGCAAAGGTAGACGTAACTCTCGGTGCTTCCCTGACGTCCCCTAAAGTTACGGTTGCTGGTGCTGAGTCCCACCTCGCCGGGGGCCAGTATCCCGTGGTTGCCGCCGAAGCATACGCTGCAGCTGGGGTTACACACCACTGCCCCGGCGTCCATCAGCGTCTTGATGATCCCCCGGCTGTTGGCGGCCTCGTACACCTCGTAGCTGGCGGGCGTCGCGATGACCCTGACGTCTGGGTGTACCCGTTTACCCCCCATGATCTCGGCTGCGACCAGCAGGTCCTCGAGCCTACCGTTTGTGCAGCTCCCTATGAAGACCTGGTTCACGGCCTTCCCGGCGACCTCCGTGACGGGCTTCACGTTGTCCACGGCGTGGGGGCAGGCCACCTGGGGGTCAAGGGCGGCGCCGTCGATCTCCAGTTTCTCCCTGTACACCGCGTCGGCGTCGCTGTAGACCGGAGTGTAGCCATGCTTCACCCGCCCCTCTAGGAACCTGGAAGTCTTGTCGTCTGGCTCCACGATGCCCGTCTTGGCTCCCAGCTCTATGGCCATGTTGCAGAGTGTCATCCGGGCTCCCACGCTCATGTCCCTGATTGTGGAGCCAGTGAACTCCAAGGAGCAGTACGTGGCGCCGTCAGCACCCAACTCCTTCGCGGTCTTGAGTATGACGTCCTTGGACATGACTCTCGGGGCGAGCCGCCCCTCAGCGTTGACCCTGATGGTCTCCGGCACCTTGAACCACAGCTTCCCGGTTCCTATGGCGGCGCCCATGTCTGTGCTTCCTATGCCTGTGGCGAATGCCCCGAAGGCGCCGTGGGTGCAGGTGTGGCTGTCTGCGCCGACCATGAGCATCCCCGGGTAGACGTGGCCGTTCTCTGGGATGACTTGATGGCAGACCCCGGAGTTGATGTCGTAGAAGTATCGGAGGCTCTGCTCCCTGGCGATCTCTCTGCACTCCTTGTGGAGCGACGCGTTGGTTATGTTGGTGGCTGGGGCGATGTGGTCCAGCAGAATGGTCACCTTGTCCCTGTCCCAGACCTTCTCGATGGTCATGTCGTACATGGCGTAGAAGGCGAGGGCCGCCGTCAGGGCTGGCATGAACGCGAAGTCTATCTCCGCCTTCACTATCTCTCCGGGTTGGGCCTCATCGAGGCCGCTGTGGCTGGCCAGTATCTTCTCGGCTACGGTGCTCATGTCAGGCGCCCTTCTTTTCCAGCAGCCTGTTCATGCCTTTAAGTATAGCCTCGACGCTGGCCATGACTGTGTCCCCGTTGACGCTGTTGGCTGTGATGAGCTTGTCGCCCTGCTTGACGGCGACGGTGACGTCGGCGACGGCGTCTGTGCCGCCGGTGATGGCCTTCATCATGAACTTCTCCAGGGTAAAGTCGGCGAACCCGTTCACCACGTTCCTGATGGCGTTGATGGCGGAGTCTATGGGGCCGTTGCCAGTGCCGCTGCCTATCATCTCGTTTCCGTCCACGCTCAGGGTGACGCTCGCCGTGGGAACGATGTTGTTCCCCGTGACCACCAGGAGCTGCTGGAGCTTCACCCGGTCCTCCTGCCTTATGTCCAGTATGTTCTTGGTTATGGCGTAGAGGTCGCTGTCGGTGACCAGCTTCCCGGTGTCTCCCAGGCTCTTCACCTCCCGGGCAATCGCTCTCAACTGCTCCTCGCTGGGCTCGAAGCCCATGTCCGTGACCATCTTGAATATGCCATGGCGGCCAGCGTGCTTACCGGCGACTACACGGCTCTTCTTGCCGACGAACTCGGCGGACATGATCTCGTAGTTGCCTCGGAACCCCAGTAGGCCGTGGACGTGTATGCCAGCCTCATGACTGAAAGCGTTGTCACCGACGATGGGTGTGGAAGGCGGCATGTATACGCCGCTCAGTTGTTCCACCAGTCTGCTGGTCTCGGCTATCTTCTGGTAGTTGAGCCCCGTCTCTATCTCGTACTGGGCTGCTAGGCTCAGCGCAACCTCCTCGAGGGAGGTGTTGCCTGCCCTCTCGCCCAGACCGTTGACGCAGACGTGTATTTGCTCCGCGCCGGCCTCCACCGCGGCAAGGCTCGTGGCTGTCGCCTGGCCTAGGTCGTTGTGGGCGTGGGCGCTGAGCGGAGTGTCCACGGCCTTCTTGAGTTCCTTAAAGAACTCGTAGGTGACCCTCGGGGTCATTACGCCGACGGTGTCGGGTATGTTCAGCATCTCTGCCCCCGCCTCCGAGGCGGCTACGCATATCTGTTTCAGGAACCCCATGTCGGTTCTGGTCGCGTCCTGTGGGCTGTACTCGACCCTGACGCCGTGGTCCTTGGCGTACTCGATGCCCTCAACGGTCTGGCGCATGACTTCCTCGCGGGTGGTGTTCATCATGTGCTCGATGTGGAGGTCGCTGGTGCTGATGAATATGTGGATGTAGGGCACGTCGCAGTCCAGCGCGCGGTCGATATCGCTCTTTAGGGGCCGCGCCAACGCGACTATGGTGGAGTCCAGCCCTAGGTTGGCGATCTTCTTCACGGCCTCGGTCTCCCCCCTGCTGGTTATGGGGAAACCAGCCTCTATCTTGGGCACCCGAAGCTCGTCGAGCTGGTGTGCGATGAGTATCTTCTCGTCTATCGTGTAGGTGACTCCGGGCATCTGCTCTCCGTCTCTGAGGGTGGTGTCGAGTAGCCACACCTTCTCGGGGAGGCTCATCTCTATCTCCGGCACGTAGTCGCTCATGTAGAACTCTTTATCCGACAAATCCTGCACCAGGTTTTCATATGCAAACCCGTGATCGGTTATAAGCAGTTTGAGCAACGCACGTTGCGGATGCGTCCAATGCTATTAAGATAAAAAAAAGGGGTTATTTTAGATGCTGTACTCAAGTATCCCCCGCTGTATCAGCAGGTAGATCACCACG
>JAEHCT010000197.1 GCA_020697635.1 Candidatus Bathyarchaeota archaeon | reverse complement strand
TATGGAGACCTTGAAATGCGTTACATCGACTTCGTAGACACCAAGTACGAGCCGAAGGAGACTGACCTCGTCTGCATGTTCCACGTCGAGCCCCTGAACCAGCCGCTGAAAGTCATCGCGGGCGGGGTGGCTGCCGAGAGCAGCGTGGGAACCTGGACGGAGCTGTCCACCGAGAAGCCCTACATGCAGAAACACGCCGCAAAGGTGTATAGCATCGAGGGTAACGAGGTCAAGATAGCGTACCCATTAGAGCTCTTCGAGCCAGGGAACATGCCCAACATACTCAGCAGCGTCGCGGGCAACGTCTTCGGGCTTGAGGACATAAGGAACCTGAGGCTCAACGACATCCACTTCCCCAAGGAGCTTGTGAAGAGCTTCACCGGGCCGAGGTACGGCGTACAAGGCGTCAGAGAGATAACAGGCATAAGGGACAGGCCGCTCGTGGGCACCATAATCAAGCCCAAGCTTGGCCTCGTCACGGCGGACCACGCCCAAGTGGCCTACGATGCCTGGAGCGGCGGCTGCGACGTGGTGAAGGACGACGAGAACCTGAGCAGCCAAGCATTCAACCCCTTCGAGGACCGTATCGTGCAGACCCTCGAGGCCAGGGACAGGGCCGAGTCCGAGACCGGTGGGAAGAAGGTGTACCTCGTCAACGTCACCGCCGAGATGGAGGAGATGAAGCGCAGAGCCCAGTACGTGGAGGACCACGGCGGCAGATACATGATGATAGACATCCTCACCACGGGATGGAGCAGCCTCCAGGCCATGAGGGACATGGGATTCAACCTCGTCATACACGCCCACAGGGCTGGCCACGCAGCCTTCACCAGGAGCCGCGTCCACGGCATCAACATGGTGGTCCTGGCGAGGGTGGCGCGGCTGCTGGGCGTAGACCAGCTCCACGTGGGCACATCCGTGGGCAAGATGGCGGAGACCGAGGAGGAGGTCAAGGCCAACATAGCGGCGTGCAAGGAGCCCATGCACGGCGTACGCCCCGTGCTGCCCGTGGCCTCAGGCGGCCTCCACCCGGGGATGGTGCCGAAGCTCGTCGAGATATTCGGCGACGACACCGTCATCCAGGCAGGAGGAGGCATACATGGGCACCCCGACGGGACCGTGAAGGGGGCCACAGCCATGAGGCAGGCCGTGGACGCGGCCACCCGGGGCATAAGGCTGGAGGACTACGCGCAGGACCACGTAGAGCTTTCAAGGGCCCTGACGAAGTGGCCAGTCGTCTAGGCGCTACACCAGTATCCAGGGGTAGTGTCTCTGGACGGCCTCCAAGATGCTGTGGGGGCTGATGATCCCCTCCTCTGTTATGATACCGTGGATGTAGTCTCTCCGGGTCACGTCGAAGGCGGGGTTCCTGATCTTCAGGCCCTCCGGGGGGGTGCCCCATATCTCGTCGGCGTTCCTCTCCTCGATGGCCTCGAACTCGCCGTGGATTGTCACGGGGTCGAACTTGAGGAGGGTGCTCAGCACGTAGAAGGGTATCCTGGCCTCCTGGGCTGCGAGCGCGACCTGGCTGGTGCCGATCTTGTTTATCACGTTTCCCTCGCTCGTGACGGCGTCGCTGCCCACCAGCACGAAGTCGATCTCCTTCATGAAGTGCCTCGCGGCGCTGTCCACTATCATGGTCGTGTCGATGCCGGCCTCAACCAGTTTATAGGCGGTGATCCTGCCCTGGTACCTGGGGCGAGTCTCCGTCTGTATCACGCGGAACCTCTTCCCAGACTCGTGGGCCCTGATGAGTGTCTCCGTCACGGCGCTGCTGTGACAGTGGGTGAACACGGTGTCGCCGTCCCCCACCCTCCTAGAGCCTATCTTCACGATGTTTTTCCTGGCCTTATCGTAGAACTCGAGGACTTCACTTGATGCCTTCTCGACTTGGGCGCTGAACTTTTCGAAGGAAGTCCATTTCCCCGAGAGGTTCTTCTGGAGGTACCTCAAGCCGTTTCTCATCATCGGCTCGGTCTCCCTGGTCTCGACGAGCTTCTTAACGCCCTCCGCCAAGACTCGCTGGGCTGTGCTCTGACTGTCCGCCGCGAGGAGATCATCTCTAAGGGACTCCACCGCCCTGACTGCTATGCTCGTGGCGCCTTGTATCTCGAGTTTTTTAATTCGCCGGGCAGTCTCGTCTATCTTGTCCAAAACTGCTCACATGATAGATGCTTTACTTTGTTTTTAAGGCTTGGCTGTAGTTTAAGGCTACTAATTTTTTGGTTAACGGATGTATTATTGGAGATAGCGTAGATCATGATAGTTTTTTCAGTAACCTTTATAAGTCGCCGCACCGAAGATCGATCCACGATATGGGTAAAATACCCATAGTTCTTCTTTGGTGATGACGGAAGAGATGAAAGAAAGGAAGGAAAGGATGGACCTGCAAGAAGAGACCAGCTGCCCTGTATGCGGCGGCGTAAGGATAATCAGTGATAACGTTACTGGAGAGAGGGTTTGCGGTGACTGCGGGGTAGTACTCACCGAGACGGTGATGAATACGGGCCCAGAGTACAGGGCGTTCAACCTGCAGGAGGCAAACGACCGGAGACGGACAGGCTCGGGGTACAGCTACAGCATATACGACAAGGGCCTCAGCACAGTCATCAAGGGCGACAGGGACGGCAAAGGCAACAGGCTCGACCAGGATACCCAGAGACGCATGAAGCGACTCCAGAGACAGGACAACCGCAGCAAGGTCAACGAGACCCAGACACGGAACCTCAGCATCGCCATGGCGGAGCTCGACAGGATGAGCTCTGAGCTGCACCTGCCTAAAAACGTGAAGGAGCAGGCGGCCTTCATCTACAGGCGCTCCCTCAAGGAAGACCTCATCAGAGGCCGCAGCATAGACGCATTCGTGGCCGCGAGTGTTTACGCCGCGTGCAGGCTCCTCAAGGTGCCTAGGCCGCTTAAGATGGTATCGAAGGCAAGCATCAGGGAGCACAGTGAGGTAGCGATGACGTACCGGCTTCTCATCAGGGAGCTCAACATCAAGCCGCCGGTGGACGGGCCCTTCAAGTTCGTGCCCAGCATCGCGTCGAAGCTGGGGGTGAAACAGCCCACGGAGAGGCTGGCCGTGGAGATACTCAGGGAGGCCAACAAGAAGAAGGGGCTGGCCGGCAAGGACCCCCGGGGCCTCGCGGCGGCCGCCCTGTACATGGCGTGTCAAGAGAACAACGACAGGCGCGTCCAGCGGGTGATCGCCGAGGCGGCTGGCACCACTGAGGTGACACTGCGCAACAGGTACCGCGGCCTCAAGCAAGTGCTGAACGACGAGCTTCCGTCCATCGACTATCAGGCGCCCGTCGTGACGGTGCAATAGGCTCTGGTAAGCTTTTTCACCTAAATCCATTTTTCATGTCTTTAGGTTAGGAGAGCCCCTCCGGGAGGGGTCTTGGTTCACTTGATGACAGCCTGGGTGGCCTTGGGTTTCCGCGGGGGCATAATCTCCCCTATACTCGCCCCTACCTCGGCTACGTTTATGAAGGCAGCGGCGCTGAGGCGTCTGTGTTGACGGTCTCAGCGGGCCTGTTGTTGACAGCGTTTCTCTCCGCGATAATGGT
>JAEHCT010000196.1 GCA_020697635.1 Candidatus Bathyarchaeota archaeon | reverse complement strand
ACCATTCCCTTGTATGGGCCGGTGGGCAGGGGCTCGTAGAACCGGGGCGGGTTGTCGTCGTCCTTCACGGGCTCCCAGGTGACGTCTGGGCCGCCCATCAGAAGCAACGCCTTCTGCAGCGTGACTATCCTCGGCCCGTTCACCCGTCTCCAGCTGTCGACGGTTATCGGGAACCCTGTGACGGCCTTCGCGAAGTCGAAGATGAGCTCCTGGCTGGGGCCACTCGCCGTGAACATGCAGAACACGGCTGAGTCCTGGAACACAGCGTCGCTCATGTCGCTGTAGCCGTCCACAGCTGTGCTCGTGTGGTCGCCACCCTGTACGCTGGCGGCGTAGCACATGTCGTTGGTGTAGTCCTTGTCGCTGCGGGTGCCGTGGGCGCCTATCTCGATGCCTTTGACGTGCACCGCGTACTTCAGCAGATCCTCAGGCTTCTTGCCCTTCATGTGGGCTATCTTCAGGGCCGCCCTGTAGGTGCCCTCCGCGAGTATGTCGCCTATGCCCTCCCGGTAAGCCATCATGTGGGCGAGCCTGTCGAATGCCTCCGTGTCCCCCCACTCCAGTTTAAAGCCTATGTCGTTCTCCGTGAGGATGCCGCGCTGGTAGAGCTCCGCGGCGTACCCCATGGTGTTGGGGCAGTTGATGCCGCTGTGGCCAAGCTTGTCCATGAGGGTGCTTATGTGGATGTTGTCGCCGGCGTCGAAGATACCCAGGTTCGTACCGCAGTAGGCTTGGAGCTCGTAGTCGGGGACGTCTGTGATGTCGCCCTTCCAGCGCCCGGCCTTTATGCAGCTGATCTTCATGCAGTTGGTGGTGCAGTTGAAGTCGCTCCACTTGACCTTGACCCAGTACCGGTCCATGTAGTGGGGTACACCCATGGTCTTCTCGTCGTGCCACTCCTCCTGCCAGTTCCTGACTGGCTCGCTGCTGGTGTCCGCGCCGCAGCCGTAGCCGAGGTGGCCTGTGCCCCACCGCCTGAAAGTGGTGTCGGTCATGCAGTCGCGGTGGGCCTTCCTCCATAGGAGGTACACGGACTCTGAAGCGTTGACCGCGGGGAGCCTGCCCCGGCCCTTGGCCACCACAGCCTTAAGGTTCTTGCTGCCCATGACGCTGCCGTAGCCGCCGTACCCGGCGGCGTGACAGATCTTCGCCATGACTGCGGCGTGTCTTACCATGTTCTCGCCCGCTGGACCGATGTACATGGTGCCGGGCTCCTTCCAGAGGCCCACGTTGGGCTTCCTCTTCTTGAGAGTCCCACGGACTTCCTTGTTGAGCTTGATCAGGGTCTTCTCGCCGTTCAGGCCCCAGAGGTGGCTGGCGTCCACGAGCTCGGCGCCCTCGTCGGTCACGAGGAGGTAGACCGGCTTCTCCGCCTTACCCGTGAACACGACTCCGTCGTACCCAGCCGTCCTTAATTCGACGGCGAACTCCGTCGCGGCGGTGGACCCGACGACGCCATTGCTGACGGGGCTCTTGCCGCTGACGCAGATCCGTGCACCCGGATAATAGCAGGTCATGGGCCCCGTCGCGAATATGAGGGGGTTCTCCGGGGCCAGGGCGTCGAGGTCGCTCCACGTCCTGCCCACACGGTCCCAGAGGATCTTGGTGGCGACACCCCTGCCGCCGAAGTACTGTTCAAGGGTCTCGTCGGGGAAAGTGAACTCCTCTATCTCTTCCTTGCTGAGGTCCACGTCGAGCCACTTGCCCGCGTATCCGCCCGGCGTCATTCTATTACCTCCTCTCCCTTCTCGCCGAAGAGCTTCACCGCCAAGTCGCGGGCCGTGTCCACGGGGTCTCTGCTGTAGAGTTTCCTGTGGACGCTGGGCTCCTCGTTGACGATGGTGAGGGCGTTGTATCCAGCCTCTGTGCAGACCTCGACGCACCTAGGCTCGCCGTCGCAGAGGTCACAGATGGTGGACTTGTTGTCCTCGGGGTGCAGGTATGGCACCGTGCCGGGGCACGCCGTGATACAGGCGCCGCAGCTGATGCACTTCTCCCTGTCGACGATGACCGCCCCATAGTCGGGGTCGGTGCTAAGCGCCTCGACGGGGCACGCGTTTACACACGGGTAGTCCTGACACTGGGCGCAGAGGTGAGGCACCTCAAGCCCGGGGAAAGGCATGAAGACTCGAATCCGCGACGCCTCAGGCCACATACAGCCCTCGTGGTGCATGCTGCAGGCAAGCTCGCACCGTCTGCAACCTGTGCAGGCGGAGGGGTCTCTCGCAATCCAGATGGGTTTTACCAAAGTAGTTTCACCAGAATGTTTAATTTAGGTACGTTGGTGGGGATATGAAAGTTTCGAGGAGCAGCTATTTGACGGCTCTGACGTCGTCGTACCTCCTCATTATGAGTCGGGTCAGCGCCGGCTGCATCGTGTACAGGGTCCTTGCCTCGCCCTTCGGGATGAAGAGGCGTATCATGTAGGTCTTGCCGAGCCTGTCGACGACGTCCATGTAGGCCTCGGGGCACCTGAACTCGCCGTTCACGCAGCTGTCGTGGAACTCCTCGATGGCTGGCTTGATGATCTCGTCCATGACCTGCTCCTCCGTCAACTCGTGGCCGAAGTTCACCTTGAAGGTGTACTTGATGTAGCCCTCGTGGGTCAGGTTCAGTATCTTGCTGTTCATGACCTGGGTGTTAGGCACCTTGAGCAGGTTGAACGTGGGCGTGTAGAGGCTGGTGTAGTTGATGGATATCTCCTCGACCTGGCCCTCTAGGTCGCCGATCTTCACGTAGTCCTTGACCTTGAAGGGCTGCGAGAGGAGGACGTAGAACCCGGCGACGATGTTGTTGATGGTCTGGCTGGAGCCGAAGCCCAATGCGGCGCCTATGAGGGCCGAGCTGCCGAGGAATACGTTTGTGGGTAGCTCGAATATGTTGAAAACGGTGGTAGTGGCTATGACTATGGCGAATACTCTGAGCAGAAGCCTGACGATGTTTCGGATGTGGGGCTCAAGCTCCAGTTCTTGGCCTTTTTTCTTGATAAAGCCGACGAGGAGGCGGTAGACCGTGCAGACCAAGAGGACTGTGGCGATGGACCAGGCGAACTTCATGTAGTTGAGCCGGAGGTACTCTACGACGCCTTCGTACATACAGTGCAGCATGGAGAACCTGAATATATCAGTTATCCTGAGCCTTCTGCTCTCTCTCCTCTACGACGCCTCTGGTTTCCCTTGGCTCCCCCGATCTCCTCATCTGGAGGATGAGGTTCGCGAGGAGCCCGAACAGAGTTATCTGGAACCCTGAGGTGACCAGCAGCATGGAGATCAGGTACGAATAGGGGTTCACGAAACCGGGGCGACCCGAGTAGACCTTGCTCAGGGACAACACCGCCAGCGATGCCAGCCCAGCGAGGAGAGCCGTACCACCCAACACGAGGGCCACCGCGTCGAGACGCACTGAGAGAAGGTCCCGGAGCTTGAGGCTCACCTTGATGCCGAGGGGCTGACGGCTGGGGCGGCGGTCGTCGACGGCCACGGGCACCTCCTTCACGCTGTAGCCCCGCCTCTTGGCCTCCACCAGCAGCTCCGTCTCGAATATCTGGCTACGCGACGGAACCAGCGCCGCGAGGTCCAGAAA
>JAEHCT010000195.1 GCA_020697635.1 Candidatus Bathyarchaeota archaeon | reverse complement strand
GGCGTCCTCTATCTTGGAGGGGTCCACCATGTGATCCACGCCTCTGGGGTGGCAGTGCACCACGGTGCCGGGGTAGCGCTCCAGCATCATCCAGCAGCCGGCGGCGTGGTCTAGGTGGATGTGGGTCAAAGCTATCGTCGAGACTTCCTCGACGCAAAGCCTGTCTAACGCCTCGATGACGCTTGGCACCTGGCTCGCTGGCCCCGGGTCAATCACCGTGACTCTCTCGCCTGCGACGACGTATGTGCCCAGCATACCGGTCCTTCCGTGGTAGGGGGTGTCTATCATGTGGACGTCGTCCGAGACCCTTTGAGTGGGCATCAGAGTGAAAGCCTCCGGGGCTTCTAAAAAGGGTTTTACCGATCGATCCCACTTATAGTCATGGTTGATATGAAGGAGTCGCTGGGAGCCAAGACCTGGGCTGTGCCGACGCCCGTGTGGGTGGTGGGTACCTATGACGATAACGGTAGACCCAACTTCATGACTGCGGCGTGGGGCGGCGTCTGCTGCTCCAGTCCGCCGTGCATCTACGTGAGCCTGAGGGAGGCGACATACAGCCACGGGAACATAGTGAGCCGGAGGGCGTACACTGTCAGCGTACCCGGGGAGGAGTACTGGAGGGAGGCGGACTACATGGGCATGGCGTCAGGCAGGGACACCGACAAGGTCAGGGACACGGAGTTGACGGCGGTGAAGAGCGAGCTCGTGGACGCTCCCTACGTGGACGAATTCCCGCTGGTCTTGGAGTGTAGGGTCGTCGAGGTGGTGAAGATCGGGCTGCACACCGAGTTCATAGGCGAGATACTGGACGTCAAGGCAGACAAGGACGTCCTCACCGACGGGGCGCCGGACACTCAGAAGATCAGGCCCCTGCTGTTCGGGACGGGGGACCGCGGCTACCACACGGTGGGAGTCAGGATCGGAGACGCCTTCACACAGCGGAGGCCCCCGGCGCCCTAGCGCAAGTAATTTACCGTCATAAAACTCTTCTACTCCAGTGGTTTCATGAATCAGTTCTCAGAGAAGAAAGAGGAGAAGCTCCTGAACGACGCCAAGGCCTACCTTGTGCAGCGGTGGGAGCCGCGCCCCGGCCACGAGCCGATAGTGATGGTGAAAGGGGAGGGCGTCCACATGTGGGACGCCAAAGGCAAGAAGTACCTGGACTTCATCAGCCAGCTCTACAACGTCCACATCGGCATGGGCAACAGGGTGCCCATCGAGGCCGCCAAGAAGCAGCTTGATGACCTCGCCTACGCGTCGCCCAGCTACTATAACGAGCCTCAGATCGAGCTCGCCAAGAAGCTGGCCCAGATCACCCCAGATGACCTGTGCCAGACGTTCTTTGGGAACAGCGGCACCGAGGCGAACGAGGTGGCCATCAAGCTCGCTCAGCTCTACAGGGAGGCCCCCAAGATCATAAGCTTCTGGGACGCGTACCACGGCTCCACGTACGCCATGGTCAGCGTCGGCGGCAGCGCAAGGAACAGGCAGGCCAAGGGGCTCAGCATCTTCGAGGAGTTCAAGCACATCGCCAGCCCCTACTGCTACAGGTGCCCATACAAGAAGACGTACCCCGAGTGCGGGCTCTTCTGCGCCGAGTTCCTCAAGTACACCATCGAGAAGGAGGGCGAGAACACCGTCGCCGCATTCATGGCGGAACCCATCTGCAGCTGGGCCGGCCAGGTCGTGCCCCCCGACGGCTACTGGAAGCGCATCAGGGAGATATGCGACGAGAAGAACATCCTCATGATCTTCGACGAGGTCATGACGGGGTTCGCCCGCACCGGCAAGATGTTCGCCTGCGAGCACTGGGGCGTCGTCCCCGACGTAGAGACCTATGCCAAGGGCATCACGTGCGGCTACGTGCCCCTAGGAGCCTGTGTCATAAACAAGAAGATGGCTGACCACTTCAACGAGAAGGGGTTCCCCCACAGCTACACGTACAGCGGCCACGCCGTCAGCTGCGCCACCGCCCTCGCCGTCATCGACTACTACGAGAAGGAGAAGCTCGCCGACAGGGCAGCCAAGATGGGGGCATACATGATGGACGAGCTCCGTGGCATGATGGACCGGGCTGCCATCATAGGCGACGTCCGCGGCCTCGGGCTCTTCATGGGCGTCGAGCTCGTCAAGGACCGGGACAGCAAGGAGAGCCTGGTCCCCAAGGAGCTGGACAAGGACGAGAAGAAGGACCCGGAGAAGAACCCGATGCAGTACTTCACCGACAGGGTCAAGGAGAACGGCCTGGTGCTGGGCAGCAGTTGGGGCACCAGCATACTCAGGATGATGCCGGCTCTGATAATCACCAAGGAGCAGATCGACGAAGGCCTCCAGATACTGGAGCAGACCCTGACAGAGACCATGAAGAAGTTCAACCTCTGACCACCTTTTTATCCCATAATTTATTCTATGTCGACATGTCGTTCAGCGACGAGACACTCGCCTTCTGGGACAAAGTGAAACGCGAAACAGATGTAGAGGGCGACTTCACAGACGCGTACGGCGTAGGGGATAGCCCCGAGTTGAAGCAGGAGCTTCTGGAACTAATTCTTGAAGGCAAGAAACGAGCCTCAACGACGCTGGTCAGGGAGAGCATGCTGGAGGGGTGGCCCGAGCCTGAGGTCGCGCAGTATAACATCGTCCTCGACGGCGACGACGAGCCGGCCGCCGTCATAAGGACCGTGAGCGTCAGACGGTGCAGGTTCAGCGAGGTTGACGAGGAGCACGCCTACTGGGAGGGAGAGGACGAGAGAACACTTGACGCGTATATCCGAGAGCACACAAAGTACTACACGCGGATCGGGAGGCGCCTGGGCTTCGAGTTCACTCCGGACATGGAAGTCATCTTAGATCGATACGAACTGGTTTATCCCTGATTATTGTTTGACCGAGTTCAGGAACTAAGGCTTAACGGCTTTCCTGATGCTCTCAAACTCCTCTACGGTGATCTCACCCTTGGCCAACCTCATCCTAGCGACCTCAACCGGGTTCTCGTGGATGTACCGGTGTCCCCGGGGCCTGAAACTGTACCAGACTATGTACCCTAAGCCCGCTAAGAGGATGGGCCAGAACCACATGCCGGTACCCATCATCGTAAACCAGCCTTGTCCTAACCAGCAATACATAAGAATCATCCCATGAAGAAATCTTCAAGTAATTCATGCGTGTTTGAGGAATATATACCTTAACCAAGACGCGTCATCCTTCCGTATGCCTTTTACACTGTGGATCCGCATCCATAAACCATGTACAAAGTGGTGTTCACGGTCGTAGAGGTAAAAGACCCTGAAAGCCTGGACGGGGAGCCCACCCACGTATCGGGTCCATGCAAGATGTACCGTGTCGGGGACAAGATGACCGTCGTAGGCAACCCCGGGCGGCTGATGCTCGATGAGACGGACAGCGTCTGCCTAGCCGCGTTCAGCGCCGTACTACCGCTGACCAGCGCCATGACCAGAGAGGTAACCGAGCCCTGGGACTACATGGACAAGATAAAGTACTACAGCTGCCCGGACTCGGAGAGACCCGTGGTATTCAAGGTGGAGCGCTTCGAGGTAGAGCAAGGAGAGTACCCCACGCCCTACGGCAAAAA
>JAEHCT010000194.1 GCA_020697635.1 Candidatus Bathyarchaeota archaeon | reverse complement strand
GTTTCGATTATCATAGGGGGCGAGGCGGGGCAGGGGATAAGCCGTAGTGGCATGCTCCTGGGGAAGGCTCTGATGAGGGCGGGGTTCCATTGTTTTGGCGAGATCGACTACCCGAGCCTCATCAGGGGTGGCCACAACTTCTACAGGGTCAGGGCTTCGAGTAGGGAGGTGCACAGCCCTACGCTGCACACAGATCTGCTTGTGGCGTTGAACGAGGAGACAGTATCCATACATCTCGACAAGGTGAACGAGGGAGGAGGGGTGGTCGTCGACGAGAAGCATGGGTTTGATCCCGACGAGATGGGGCGGGGTGACGTCACCTTCTACCCTGTACCCATGACGGATATCGTGAAGGAGCTTGAGGGCCCGGATATTATGAGGAACACGGTGGCTCTGGGAGCGGTTGCCGCGCTCATCGGGCTGGGCACCGAGACCCTGAAGGAGGTGGTCGCCGAGACATTCGAGGGTAGGCCCAAGATCGTCGAGATGAACGTCGAGGCGCTTCAGAGAGGCTGGGAGTACGTGGTTGAGTACGACTACGGGTTCAGGTGCACCGTGGAATCGGGGGAGCGCCCCGAAAGGATATGGCTCACAGGCAACGAGGCGGTGGCCCTCGGCGCGATAGCCGCGGGGTGCAGGTTCTACTCGGCTTACCCCATGACGCCGGCCAGCCCTGTGTTGCACTACATGTTCGCCCATGACCAGGACAGCGATCTCGTGGTCGTGCAGACTGAGAGTGAGATTAGCGCCATATTGATGGCGGTGGGCGCGGGCTACACGGGGGTACGCTCCATGACCTCCACCAGCGGCGGAGGCTTCTGTCTCATGACGGAGGGCCTGAGCATGGCCGCCATGATGGAGACGCCGGTGGTGGTAATGCTGGGCCAGCGCCCCGGCCCCAGCACCGGCCTCGCCACATACTCGGCCCAGGGCGACCTGCTCTTCGCCGTCTACGGCGCCCACGGAGAGTTCCAGCGTGTGGTCCTTGCCCCGGGTGACGTGGACCAGTGCTTCTACATGACTGCCGAGGCGTTCAACCTGGCCGAGAGGTTCCAGATACCCGTCATCGTGCTAACAGATAAGAACGTCATCGAGAGCCACAAGACCACCGAGCCCTTCGACCCCTCCAAGGTGAGCATCGACAGAGGCAAGCTGTTGACCGAGTGGAGTGGAGACGAGGAGTATGGAAGATACAGGATCACCGAGGACGGCGTGAGCCCCCGCCTCCTACCTGGAACGCCTAACGCGCTGGTGTTGGCCAACAGCAACGAGCACGTGGAACGCGGGTTCAGCACCTCCGACTCCGGCCAAACGATGGAGATGGTCGACAAACGGTTCAGTAAGACGCCCCGCATCAAGGAGGCTGTCGAGGAGTTGGAGCCCATAAGGGTGTACGGCGCGGAAGACCCCGGCGTCACGCTCGTGGGATGGGGGAGCAGCAAGGGGCCGGCCCTCGAAGCCATAGGGATGCTTGAAGATGAGGGCGTCAAGGCAAGGTATGTGCAGGTGGCTGTGGTCGAGCCTTTCCCCGAGGGCTTGTCCCAGTACCTCAAAGGCGAGACGATCCTCCTCGAGAACAACAGGTCGTCCCAGCTGGGGACCCTGATCAGGCTGAACACAGGCTACAGCTTCGAACACGTGGCTCTCCGGTACGACGGGCGCCCCTTCACGCCCCACGAGGTGCGTGACAAGGCGTTGGAGGTGGCGTGATGCTTACCATGAAGGACTTCAGCACCCCCGCCGTCAACACCTGGTGCCCCGGCTGCGGCAACTTCGCCATACTGATGACGGTGAAGCAGGCCCTCGTCGACCTCGGCTTAAAGCGCGAGGAGGTGGTGGCCGTGACGGGCATCGGCTGCCACGGCAAGTTCACCGACTACATCGACGTGAACGGAATCCATACCATCCACGGCAGGGTGCTCCCGGCTGCGACGGCCATCAAGCTGTCGAACCACGAGCTCACGGTGATGGGCTTCGCCGGAGACGGCGATGCCTTCAACATAGGGATGGGCCACTTCGCCCACGCGGCGCGCCGCAACGTGGACATCACCTACGTGATACACGACAACCTCATCTACGGGTTGACGACCGGTCAGACGAGCCCCACAAGCAAGAAGGGCTTCGTGACCAAGACCAGCCCACGGGGCAGCTTCGAGCTAGGCGTCAACCCGCTTACACAGGCGCTGACAAGCGACGCCACCTTCGTCGCCAGAACCTTCGCGGGGGAGCCCAAGCATATGACTGAGCTGCTTAAGAAGGCCATCCGGCACGAGGGCTTCGCGCTGGTGGACGTGCTGCAGCCGTGCGTGAGCTGGAACAGGGTGAACACCTACCAGTTCTACAAGGAGCGGGTCTACAAGCTGGAGGACGAGGGCCACGACGCGGGGGACTACAAAGCCGCCTACGAGAAAGCTCTGGAGTGGGGAGACCGTATCCCCATAGGCATCTTCTACCAAGAGCAGAGGCCGCCGTACCACGAGAGCTTCCCCGCGCTGAGGAAGGGGGCCCTCGTTGGGCAGCCTCTTGATGTCGATGTTAAGAAGCTTCTTGACGAGTTCAGATAGGGCTTTACTTACCTTTATCTTTACACCGACATTCTTCAAGGTATGAGCGAGGTCAGGCTCATCAGGGACGACGAGTTCGAGGAGTACGTAAGGATCACGCTGGACGCCTACCCTGCCATGTTCACCGATGTGACGGAGGAGAGGAGGCGGGGCTGGATAGAGCGCATGAAGGCTACGCAGGACGAGGACGACTCCGTCAACTACTACGGCTGCTACAGGGGCGGTGATATGGTGGGAGCTATGAGGCTCCACGACTTCAAGATGACGCTGTACGAGTCCCCCATCCTCGTGGGAGGTGTGGGCAACGTCTGCGTCGACCTGCTCCACAAGAAGGAGCACGTATCCAAGGAGATGATGGAGTACTTCCACAGCCACTACAGGGGCAGGGGCGCCAAGATGACCGCCCTCTATCCTTTCAGGCCCGACTACTACGTCAAGATGGGGTACGGGTACGGCCGGAAGATGAACCAGTACAGGTTCAGGCCCGAGGACCTGCCGTGGGGCTCCAGGGAGAACGTCTCGTACCTCGGCGAACCGGATAAGGAGGCGGTGAAGGACTGCTATAACAGGTACGCCAGGCGCACCCATGGCATGATCGAGAAGGGGGACCGGTTCTTTGGCAGGTTCTTCAGCCGCTACAAGGTCGTCGGCTACAGAGAAGATGGAGAGATACGGGGCTTCATGGCGTTCTCTTTTAAGAAGCTAATGGAGGACCACATGCTGCTCCAGAACATCGAGGTGCAGACGATGGTCTACGAGACGCCGGAGGCGCTCCGCGGCTTGATGAGCTTCCTCGCCGCTCAGCTTGACCAGGTGGAGAGGATAGTGCTGAACACCCAGGACGACTGCTGGCATTTCCTCCTCGGCGATCCGCGGGACGGCGTGCCCAACATATTCTACACGAGTCAGGAGACCAACGTCCAGGGTGTGGGCATCATGTACCGGGTCATAGACACCCGCGGCATATGGAAGGAGCTGACTGACCACAGCTTCAACGGCGTCAGCCTCAGAGTCAAGCTCACGGTGCGGGACAGCTTCGTCCCTGAGAACGAC
>JAEHCT010000193.1 GCA_020697635.1 Candidatus Bathyarchaeota archaeon | reverse complement strand
ACCGGTAGGGAGTGACCGTCTGGGCGCCACAGTAATTACAGTTCCGAACGGACTCCTCCATGCGTGTTTCTTCCACAGGCATCTATTTTACATTAGTCATCGAGGCGGTCAGACCCCCGACGACAGCTCCAGCACACACCGGAGCAGGACGTTCGCACCGTTGACGCAGTCGGCCTTCAGCGTCCTCTCCTCGGGGCAGTGGCTCCTGCCTCCGATGGACGGAACGAAGATCATGGCCGTCGGGCAGACGTGGCTCATGAACTGGGCGTCATGCCCGGCGCCGCTGTGCATCACCTTGTAGGATAGCCCCAGCTCCCTCGTCTTCCTCTCGACGAGCTCGACCATCCCGGGGTCGAACCTCACCGGCTTCGCGTCAACCGTCTGAACCAGGCTGCGCTCTAACCCATGCCTCTCCGCCGTCTCCTCCATGAGCTTAACAACCTGTTTCTGCCCGGACTCGTAGAGCGCTCTCTCGTACTGCCTGAAGTCGACGGTGAAGAACGCCCCGCCGGGAACCACGTTACGAATGTCCGGCTTAGGGTGCAGCCTTCCCATGGTGACGACCGAGCCGTGCCCCAGCTCCTCCGCCTTCTCCCTCAGCCTGCAGCAGAGGTCGGCGGCCGCATACAGCGCGTCCCTCCTCAGGTGGAGCGGCGTAGTGCCCGCGTGATTCGCCTCACCCTTATACTCTCCATCCCACCAGGCCATGCCCTGAACCCCCTCGACGACGCCTACTTCCAGCCCTTCACTGTGAAGCACGGGCCCCTGCTCGACGTGGAGCTCAAGATAGTGCCCAGCGTTGAACTCGTCTTCCCCTAGGTAGCCTATCCGCCGTAGCTCGTCCTTGACCGTGACGCCGTCGTCGTCCGAGGCCGCCCACGCCGTCTCTGCGTCGAGCCGCCCCGTGAAGACCATGCTTCCCATCATGTCTGGCTGGAACCGCGCCCCCTCCTCGTTGGTGAACGCGGCGACGGCGACGCCTCTCCTAGTTTCAACGCCCTCCTGGTTGAGCAGCCTCACTATCTCGAGGCCGGAGAGCACACCCAACGCACCGTCGAAGACCCCGGCCTCCCTCACGGTGTCAAGGTGGCTTCCCACCACAACCGGGGGCTCACCCCGGTCAGCCCCTTCCCTGACACCGAAAATGTTTCCTATACGGTCGACCCGGACCTCCAGCCTCTCGTCCCTCAGCCACCCTGTGAACAGTTCCCTTCCCTGCTTGTTCGCGTCGTTGAGGGCGAGGCGGTTCACGCCGTCTCCCTCTCGCCCTACCCGCCCCATCTCCATGAGGGAGCTCCAGAGCCTGTCATCGTCTATATGCCGCTTCATCTTGGACCACTCTAAAGTCAACAATACCATACCGTAGCTACGGTATGGGTTTTTTCATCAAAACGAGTAGCTTATAAGATAATGAAACGATGTCGAAGAGCCGGCTAAGCTACTCTTCCCTCTTCTTGAAGATGGTGAAGCCGCATTTGCCGCAGGCGTACCTGTCGCCGTGGTCGGCCATGAAGTAGCCTCGGCCACACCTGTTGCAGAACGGCCTCTTCCTCTCAAGCTTTCCGTCTTTGATCTCGTAGTGTTTACTCACAGTGTCAGACATGATCACTCCTCCTTCTCCTCGGGCTCTGGCTCAGGTTTGGGCTCAGGTTTTGGCTCCGGCTCAGGTTCTGGCTCGGCCGGCGCGGCGGACATGTTACGCTCCTGTATGTGCTTC
Source organism: Candidatus Bathyarchaeota archaeon (assembly GCA_020697635.1). GTDB lineage: Archaea > Thermoproteota > Bathyarchaeia > TCS64 > TCS64 > RBG-16-57-9. The sequence goes on along the minus strand of JAEHCT010000193.1, from coordinate 1,936 downwards.
GGCTCCACCTTGAGAGCCATCTCGGGGTCCTCGTACACGTGGGCGACCCCGACCGTCGTCCTTGTCCCGGACCTGGTCTTCATCTCCCTGACGTAGACCTGGTTCAGCTCAACGCGTAGCGCCACCGCGAGCTCGATCCTTACGCTGGACCTGCTCGGCGTCGAGGGCTCCTCCACCTTGAACTCGACCTCCTGCCTCTTGAACAGGGGGTTGGTCTTCGTCGAGGTCAGTATCAGCTTCAACTCATTGTTCCTCCATCTCTGCCATGAAGTCCTTGGCCCATCTTCTCCGCTCCTCTGTCAAGGTCACCACGACCATGCCTTCACGGGGTTGTCCGTAGACGATAACGGAGCCGATTGGCATCATCGCCATGAGAGGAAGGACCAACAGATCCTCTTCACCTTCAACAACAACCCCGAGCCTCTTTTTAAGGGTTATCGCGTCCCGAAGCACCCTCTGCGCCTCGGCCTTGATGGTGCCCGCGGGGTTGCTGACAGTGACCTTGTCCATCTTGAACTTGAAAGGATCCACGTCCTGCCTCATGACCCGGTGATCGACGACAGCCAAATCGGGGTGGAGACCAGACTCGATGACATAGAACGTGACGTAGTCTCCGACCGTGGCGAAGCACGGCGGCTTCTTTTCATCCAAGATCTCCCTGAGAACGACGACGTTGTCTGACACGTCTCCCCTGAAGAGTTCACCCAGAGGCGTCTTCAGTTCTCCGCGCATCTCGAATGGAAGCCTTAGATCCTTGAAGCCCGTCAGTTCCTGCGCCGCCTTACCTTATCTTGAGGGCGTAGTTCCCAGCCTCTTTGGCTTCGAGCTTCTCCGCGAGAAGGCTGTTCTCCGGGTCAAGCACGATGAGTAGGCTGGAGAAGTCGTCGCTCAGCTCGGTGCCTTTGCAGATTGGGCAAACGTTATCGTCTGTGATGATCTTGCATGTACGGCAGGCTCTCGGCACTATTCTTCCTCCTGCTCCTCCTCTTCACCCGTCGCCTCGGCGAGTATCCAGTCCAGCTTCCCGAGCATCGGCTGACGAGCCGTGACGCCTATCTTGCCGCTGCTGCGGCCCCGGGGGAAGCTCACTGCCACTATGCGGACCCTGAACACGTCTCCCCTGCTGATGGTTCTGCCGCTCTCCTTGCCCAGCAGCACTCCCTGCCTCTCGTCGTAGCTTATGAAGTCGTCCATGAGCTGGCTGACGTGGAGAAGCGCGTCCACGGGGCCTATCCTCAGGAAGGTGCCGAAGTCGGCTACCTCCACGACCTCCCCCTCGATGACCTCCTGAAGCTGGGGGAAGAACGTCAGTATCTCGAAGACCACCGGGTGGTGGGTGCCCCCGTCCCCCGGTATTATACGGCCGTTGGGGTTCACCTTGAGCTCGATGACGCTGATGATGTAGCCAAGCTCCTCGTCCACCAGCCCCTCGTACTTGTCCCTAAGCTCGAGGTAAGCCGCGGCCTGAAGCGGCTCCCCGAACATGCTGGGGTCGATCCTTATGGTGTCCTTGAGGGTGATGAGGTTGAACATGGCTAAGCCTCAGCTACTACCGTGGGGAACGATAAAAACGTTATTGAAACCTGTCAAATCTCGATGAGCACCTCGAAGGAGTACTTGCTGATGATGGTGTCGAGGTACTCCTTCCACTCATCGCCGACCGTGACCAAGACGTAGATGCCGGCGATGTCGGCCCGCTGGTTACGCACCAGGTCTACGAGAGCCAGGACAGTCTCCCCCGTCCTGACGACGTCGTCGATGATGAGGACACTGTCCTTCTTCTTAATAGCCGACTTGGGGACGTAGAGGCTCTTCCTCATCGCGCTTCCACGCGGAATATATGTCTCCTCGATGAACTCCTGGATACCCACCTCCTTGGAGTCCTTGGCGACGAGGAGGTCGATGTCGAGTAGGTTGGCCACCAATGTGGCGCACG
>JAEHCT010000192.1 GCA_020697635.1 Candidatus Bathyarchaeota archaeon | reverse complement strand
ATGAAGGATGTTAAGGCGCTCTGCGCCGTGTCGGCCGTCTTGAGCCTCTCCCACTCCTGCTGGTCCACGGTGCCGCCGATCTGCTCCTTGATGGTGACCGCCAGCCTGGGGCCTATCAACGGTAGAGCCGTCAGCTGCCTCAACTCGGCCCGCTTCAGCTTGGCTATGCTGGTTAACCCGGAGTTGTAGAGCACCTGGGCCCTGACACGGCCTATACCTTTGAGCCTGACGAGGGGCAGCAGCTTCTCGGAGACCCCGTGCTTGACGCGGTCCCTGAGCTTACGTAGGTGCAGCCTGGGCTCCGGCATCCCCAGGATGTCGGCGAGCTCGTGGGCGGAGTACAGCAGCCACTCCGCGTTGGTGGCGGCGCTGTACCTGTCCCCCGGCTGCACGTTGTATCGCTCCAGGAGGTCGTTCTCGGAGACCTCACTGATCCACGCCTCCAGGACCATTGCAGTCTTTACCTCGCCGAGGAAGTTCTCGTGGTCGATGTAGTCGTATGCCTCGCCTACTTGAACCGCCAGCTCGTCCCTGTGGTCCTCGAAGTAGGTCTCCACGATCTCCATGTCTTTCCGTCTGGGCCTGAGTATAGGCCTCATGTTCGGGGTGTGGCATACTAGGTGGAGCCAGGTGAAGTCTGTGACGTCGAGGGCTCCCCGCTTGAGGCCGTCCCTCATGACGACCGCGGTCTGTGGGTCGATGTATAGCTCGCTCACGCGGCGGCCGAAGTCTGTGGCGCAGAGCCTGTCCCCGCTGTAGTCTATCATGCCTTCCCTGTGGAGGTAACGGAGGATGTTGCCTATGATGAGCTTGATGCCCGACGTAGGGTAGTTGTAGCCGTAGAAGGTTGAGCCGAAGAAGTCTAGCAGCCCTCCCTCGGTGTGGGCGTAGTCTGAGGCGACGGCCGCGAGGGTGTGTCCTCGCAGCGCGGATTCCTGGGCCAGGCGGCTGTCGATCCTCTCGGGCTTGGAGAGGATATAGTCGGTCATGAGGTCGTCCTGCTCGTCGTCTGAGGATGCTATCAGCAGGGCCTCGCCGATGTCGTCGTATTGAGGTCTCCCGGCGCGGCCGCTCATCTGCTTGTACTCCAGCACCTTTATGGGTTGCATGCCGTACCCCGGTACGAATCTCCTGTAGTTGCCTATCACAACGGTTCTGGCGGGGAGGTTTACGCCTGCTGCGAGGGTAGGCGTGGCCGAGAGGATCTTGATGTAACCCGCCTTGAACGCGTCCTCTATTATCCTTCTGTGCTCCCTGTTGAGGCCGGCGTGGTGGAACGCGGCGCCTCTGGATACGGAGCCCGCGAGGTCGTCTGTTAGCCTAGTCTTCTCCCCGTGGACAGATATGTCTGCGGCGATCCTCTGGAGCTCAGTCTCCTGCCGCTTGGTCAGCGTCCTCATCAGAGCGTTCCCTGCCATGCGGGCCGTAGACATCGCGCGTCGTCTGCTCTCGACGAAGATGAGTGCCTGCCCCCCATCCGTTATGGCGTTGAGGGCCAGGTTTACGTGGTCCTGCTTGTGGCGGCCCTCGATGCTTCTGACTGAGCCGTCCTTGAAGTTGATGTGGTTGCCCAACGAGACGCCTTCGCGTAGCTCGACGGGCCTCCAATCTGTTGTGACGCTTCCAGCGTCCAGCCAGTCCGCTATCTCCCCGGCGTTCCTTATGGTTGCGCTGAGGGCAAGCACCTGTACGTCTGGGCTCATCTGCCTGAGCCTGGCGAGGCTCACCTCCAGCGTGGGCCCCCTGTCGCTTCCTATGAGGTGTATCTCGTCGGCGACGACGAGGCTTATGCCGCTCATCCATGGGCTGCGGTGCCGCAGTAGGCTGTCGCACTTCTCGTTGGTGCAGATGACTATGTCGTATGCCTCCAGCCAGGGGCTGCTGTTGTCCATGTCCCCCGTGCTCACGCCTACCCTGATCTTCCTGCCGTCTGGCTTCACCAGGTCCGTGTAGGCCTGGAACTCCTCGTACTTCTCCCACGTCAGCGCCCTGAGAGGCGTCAGGTACAGCACCTTCCCCTGTCGCTCAAGGATGTGCTTCATGGCGCAGAGCTCGGCGATGAGGGTCTTACCGCTGGCCGTTGGGCTCGCCAAGACCAAGCTTCTCCCATCTAGCACCCCGGTCTCTACGGCGTCTGCCTGAGGAGGGTACAGCTCCTTGAGACCCCTGTCGGCTAGGATGCGTTTTACCTGGGTCGGTACGTCTAGTTCCGTTACGTTCACGTGGGACAGCTCTCTGAAGACTTGACTCCTATCAAGGATATATGGGGTTGGGTCCAGGCTACTGGAGCATTTCTTGGGTGAGCTTAACCAGGAGTTTCGCGGCGCGCTCTACGCGCTGCTCCACATCCGCCACGCTCTGGCCCCTTGCGCTGATCCAGAGCCGTATCCCCGGCTCCCAATAGGGGTTCACCATTGACTTGATGTAGACGTCGGGGGCTTCTTTCATCACCTCGTCGATGATTGGGGCCAGGATCGACTCGTCCCTGAGGGGCAGGTGTATTATCTTCTCCCTGAAGACCCCCTCCACATGCTTCTTCAGTAGAGGGATGGCTATGTTGTCGAGTATCCACTCAAGCTCCTTGGGCACCCCGGGCAGGCAGATGATGTAGGCGTTGCCTCTCTGGAGGAGGACGCCGGGTGCGCCGCCAGTCTTGTTGTCCAGAGGCGTCGCTCCCCTTGGGAGCACCGCCATCTTCCGCCTAGCGTCGGTGATCTCGGCTGTGTCTATCAATCCTTTTTCGTGAAACTCCTTGTACTGGCGTATCACTATGGCGAGGGCGTCTTCGTTTAGCTCCATGGGTAGACTGAACGCCTCTGCCACCCCTTGGAGGGTCCTGTCGTCGTGGGTGGGCCCTAGGCCGCCGGTGGTGAACACCAGGCCGCAGCCGTCCTCAAGGAGCCGGTTGAGGGCGGCCCCTATCTCCTCCACGTTTTCCTTGACCGTGATGGTCTCGTGGACTTGGAACCCCAGGGGCTTGAGGCGGTTGATTATCCACTGGCTGTTGGTGTCGAGCACGACGCCGTCCAGTATCTCGTTGCCTACTACTAGGATTCCTGCTGTGTTCAATGTGTGTGAGATGTGTGCTGTGGGGTGATAATTGTTACTCTACGTGGAGCGTTATCTTTGTGGCTACGGGGATGGCGGGCTCGATGCTTTTGGTGAGGTGGCAGTACTCTGTGGCTCTTTCGGCGCATTTCTGGTTTAGCTCTTGGTTTTCTCGGTCGCTCCATACCTGTATGTCTATGTTGATGCCTGTTACTCTGTATCCGTTTGTGTCGTTGAGTTCGATGTCAGTGGATGCGTTTACCGTTAGGTCTCTTGTTTCGGCTTCGAGCATTCTGCGGTAGTAGTTGAAGGTGTTTATTATGCAGCCTGCGAGGCTCGCCGTGAAGAGCTGGTCTGGGCAGGGGGCAGTCTCGTTTCCATCGTACTCGTGTGGGGTGTCGAAGGGCTGTGTGAAGCCGTCTAGGTGTGCGGCTCCCCCTGTCTCGTGATTCCATTTTGCCTCTGTGCTGTACTGGAGGCGTTTCTTGAGCCTCATACCTTGTTTCATGGCTTGGTGGTTCTTAGATATTGCTCTCCATTTGTATCAAGTAGCTTGAAATCTCGGGAAAAAAAATCTTGGAGGTTCCTAGTTCCATGGAAT
>JAEHCT010000191.1 GCA_020697635.1 Candidatus Bathyarchaeota archaeon | reverse complement strand
CGTGTGGTCGCTGTAGACCATCAGAATGGAGCCACTCTTCTCCAGATGACTGCGTGCGTCGCGGAGGAACCGTCTCACCGTCTCGGCTCCGGTCTCGCCTCCCGCCCACGACGCCTCGTCGGCGTCTCCCTCGCTTGGGAGATACGGGGGGTTGAAGACGATCCAGTCGAATACGCCTTCAACGTTTTCGAAGAGGTCTGACCGGATGAACTCTATCTTCTCTACCACGCCTCCGCTCTCCGCGCGTCTCTTAGCCGCCTCGACGGCGGCGGGACTCACGTCCACGGCGACGACCCGAGAAACCTCGGGCTTCAAAGCCGCTTCGACAGCCTGTATCCCAGACCCGGTCCCCACGTCTAGTACCTCCCCGTGCACGAGCTTGCGTACATGCCTCGCCAGGAGGTAAGAGTCCTCCCCGGGCCGGTAGACGGCTTCCATCATGATGGTTTGACCCCGCGCACTGAAAAAGGATGGCACGGTCCACCCGCATCCCTTAATACCCATGCGTCTCGTATTCAGGGCATGGAGATCACGGTGCTCGGCACGGCCTCCATAGGCGGGGTCCCCGAGTGGGACTGCACGTGCCCCAACTGCGCGACTGCGCGGAGGGACCCATCCCTAAGGAGAACCCGATCATCGATAGCCGTGACGGACGACGAAGACAGATACGTCCTCATAGATGCCGGCCACGACCTCAAGACACAGCTGGAGACGCATGGTCTCACGCCCCGGCCCGAGAGAGCGGGGAAGACCCACAGGGAGTCCAGGCTGGACTCCGTCTTCCTGACCCACGGGCACGCAGATCACACGGTGGGCGTCGCCGAGTTCTGCACCGGTAAGAGCTTCGAGCTGCCCCTGTACGGGCCTCCGGACCTCGTGGACTTCCTGTTCGGCTCAGAGGAAGACCCCAACTTCTTCGGCGAGCTGGGGAGGCTGGCCAGGGACTACGTCAAGCCGGTGAAGCTGTTGGCGGGCGAGACCGTGACGAGACTGGGCGGCGTAGAGATCAAGGGCTTTGAGGTGAGGCACACCCAGGTGCTAAGCGGTGGCAGGAGGTACCCCAGCAGCACCTACGCCTACGAGATCAGCCAAAGCGGCGGAAGGGCCGTGTACGCCCCAGACATTGGGCTGCTGGACGAGGCGGTCCTCTCACGGCTTGAGGGGGCCGACGTGTTCCTCGTGGACGCCACCTTCTGGTGGGACGACGAGCTGCAGAGGATCAGCGGCATTCCCGTCACCAGCTACCAGCTGGGCCACGTACCCCAGGAGGAAGCGCTAAAAATACTGTCCAGGGTCGACGTCGGGAGGGTGATCTACACCCACTTCAACCACACGAACCCTGTGCTGGACGAAAAGCAGCCTTACAGAGAGATGGTGGAGACCGCGGGCCAGGAGAACGCCTTCGACGGCATGAAGATCAGGGTCTAGTAGGTCCTGGAGACGTAGGCGACGTACTTTCCCTCGTCGTCGCACATGACGCAGCCGCCCGTGGGCTTCTCCTCCTCGTCCCACCTGGTTCCCCTGATCTCGCCTGACACCTGGTCCTTGATGTTGAAGGCACAGTCGGGGTCGCCGCACCAGTTGACCCTGACGATCATGCGTGACTCCATGTAGACCCTGAGCTGGTTCATGTCGTAGGCGTCCACGATGAGGCTCTCGAGCTTGGCTTGGTCCTTGTCTCTGAGGTTCATGAATATGGCGTCGAACAGCTCGTGCACCTTCTCGACCAGCTCTGACTCGAGCACGAGGGTCTTCTCGAAGGTGTCTCTGCGCACCAGGGTGGCTTTCCTGTCCCTGGCCTCCCTGGGCCCCACCTCCAGCCGCAGCGGGACGCCGTACATCTCCCACCTGTAGTACTTGTCTCCCGGGTTGAACCTGGGGTCGTCGTCCAGCACGGCCCTGATGCCCGCGTCCGTGAGTTTGCTGTACAGCTCCTCGGCGTAGCTGGTCGCCTGCTCCTCCTTTCCCTTGAACAGGATGGGTATTATCACAACCTGCCTGGGGGCGACGGCAGGGGGCAGCACGAGGCCGTGGTCGTCGCCGTGGTGGGCTATCGTGGCCGCGAGTGTGCGGCCGAAGCCCATGCCGTAGCATGTCGTCGTGGCGTAAGCCTGTTCCCCGTTCGCGTCCTCGTATGTGAGCTCGAACGCCTTGGCGAAGTTGTAGCCCAGCTGGTGTACCGTGCCTATCTGGTTGACCTTGCCGTCCGGGTTCCACGTGTCGAACGCGATGCTGTAGTCGGCTCCCGCGAACTTGTCGAAGTCAGGTCGCTTCAGCGTGATGTAGCTGAGGCCGAGCCTGTCGTAGACGCTCTGGTATATCTTGGCTGCGGCCTTTACCTCCTCTTCGGAGTCCTCGTAGCTCACGTGGGCCGTGTGGCCCTCGTTCCACAGGAACTCGCGTCCACGGTAGAGGGGGCGGGTGGCCTTGGTCTCGTACCTGTAGACGTTGCACGTCTGGTGCATCTTTATGGGTAGGTCTTGGTGGCTCCTGAGCCAAAGCTTGAACATGGGGTAGATGGCCGTCTCGCTGGTCGGCCGGAGTAGGAGGCGGCGTTCTAGCTCGTTCTCTCCTGCGTGGGTGATCCAGAACACTTCGCCGCTGAAGCCCTCTATGTGGTCTTCCTCCTTCTGGAACGAGTCCTCCGGTATGACGACTGGGAACTGCATCGGCTCGTTGCCGTTGGCTTCAAGCCCTCCCTCTAGCATCGCTATGATGCGTTTCGCTACGCTGAAACCCCAGCCGGTGTAGACGGTGAACCCCTTCACGGGGTACCTGTCGTCGGCGATCTTAGCCTCCAGGAGAACGTTGTCGTACCACTCGCTGAAGCTCTCCTTGGGGATCAGCTCTTTCCTTTCAGAGGGGGTTTTCCCAGTCATCTCTAACGCCTCTTACCACCAGTGATCATCTTGGGTTTTTAAAAAGGTAGGGGAACAACGCCATCTCTCTATTGGTTTGGGTTGGTCTCAGCCACCGTCAAACAGCAAACCATATACAGACTGTATATGTATATGATCCATGCCTGAGATAGAAATCGACGACGTAGTCTGTATGGAGGAGACCCACATAACTGTGAGGGGGTACAGGAGGAGAACAACGATCCCATCATGTGTGTTCAAGTTCCTTGAGCTGGGTGACAGGGATGTGTTGAGGTGGGTGGCCATCAAGGACGGCACCGTCTATATCACCAAAGTAAAGAAATGAGACTTGCAACAAAAGCAGGCACTGCACCCTCACAATTAATTCTGGTCCTACTCGAATTTTATGGCGTCTATTAACTTGCAGCCGATATTCATGATTAGCGACTTTAAATACACTAGAATAAAGGTACGGTTATTTCTACTCAATACACACAATCATATTTACCTACCTTTTATTTTTTTTATTTTCCCTCCATCATAAATATGCTGATTTAAGCTTTATATTTTCAATCCCTTATATCCCATAGATTGAGTTGTGTACTATAATATATTTTTTAATAATCTTACAACATTTCACTAGTTTTGGCTATTAAAGAGCATATATTATATCCTCATACATATTAGCTAACGTTGATACCATGGATACCCTGATCATAACGGCGTTAAGGCTCATCAACGGAGTATTCACTTTAGCATTCCTCCCCAATTTATATTTAATATATCGTAAAACTAATAGAACGTTTTACATTCTCTGGGGCACAGGTTTCCTGTTCTATGGTATTAACGTGATAATC